>JAEXCD010000097.1 GCA_023393715.1 Bacillota bacterium | reverse complement strand
CCATAAACCACTGGATAACAAGAATAATGGCACTTGCTATGACTGTTATCAATTTGTTATCAAAAGACTAATCGAAATCGCTGAAACCCGCATAAACACTGGCTTTTTTAAGCAACTCGATTTATTCGAATTCAATCGTAGCAGGCGGCTTCCCCGTCACATCATACACAATACGGTTGACATGCTTCACCTCATTGACGATGCGGTTTGAGACCACCTCGAGGATCTCGTAAGGAATACGCGCCCATTCGGCGGTCATGAAGTCGTTGGTTGTCACGGCACGAAGCGCGAGCAGGTAGTCGTAGGTGCGGGCGTCGCCCATGACGCCGACGGACTGAATGTTGGTCAGGACGGCAAAGTATTGGGAGATGGTGCGGTTCAGGCCGGCACGCTGAATTTCTTCGCGGAAGATGGCGTCGGCTTCCTGGAGGATTTTGACCTTGTCGGGCGTGACCTCGCCGAGGGTGCGTACGGCAAGCCCTGGCCCCGGGAAGGGCTGGCGCCATACGAGAGCTTCGGGGATGCCCATTTCGCTCCCGGCCTCGCGAACCTCATCCTTGAACAGCTCGCGAAGGGGCTCGAGCAGCTCCTTGAAATCGACGTTCTTGGGCAGGCCGCCGACGTTGTGGTGCGATTTGATAACGG
Organism: Bacillota bacterium; assembly: GCA_023393715.1. GTDB lineage: Bacteria > Bacillota > Clostridia > Tissierellales > Peptoniphilaceae > JAEXCD01. The sequence goes on along the minus strand of JAEXCD010000097.1, from coordinate 2,908 downwards.
CGGCGCCGACGCCGCTTTCGATTACGTCGGGATAGATTGTTCCCTGAACGAGGAAGTCGACGCTGCCGATCTTCTTCGCCTCCTCTTCAAAAATGCGAATGAATTCCTCCCCGATGATTTTGCGCTTCGTCTCGGGATCGGTGACGCCCTTCAGGCGGCCGAAGAAGCGCTCCTGCGCATTGACGCGCACGAGGTTCATCTCAAACTGCTCGGAGAACACCTGCTCGACCTGATCGCCCTCATCCTTTCGGAGCAGGCCGGTGTCGACAAAAATACAGGTCAGATTCCTGCCGATGGCCTTATGTACCAGAAGCGCCGCCACAGACGAATCGACCCCGCCGGAGAAGGCGCACAGCACCTTGCGGTCACCGACCCTGGCGCGAATGGCCGCAATGGTCTGCTCGACAAACAGGTTCATCTGCCACTGTCCGGTGCAGCCGCAGACGTCGTACAGGAAGCGGTGCAGCATCTCCTTGCCGAGCACGGTGTGCTCGACCTCGGGATGGAACTGTACGCCGTAAATGTTGGCTTTCTCACTGCCAAAGGCGACGACCGGACAATTATCCGAATGCGCCATGGCGCAATAGCCCTCGGGCAGCCGCTGGATCTGATCGTTGTGGCTCATCCAAACGACCGTCTGCTCATGGCAGTCGGCAAACACGGTGCACGAATCGTCTAACTGCGTAAAGGTCTTGCCGTACTCGGCCTTGCCCGCCGTGCCGACCTCGCCGCCCAGGCGATAGGCAAGCCACTGCGCGCCATAGCAGATGCCCAGGATGGGAATGCCTAAGCGCAGAATGCCCTCGTCGGCGGTCGGTGCGCCCTCGGCATAGACGGAGTGCGGTCCGCCCGTCAGAATGATGCCGCGGTAATGTCCGTTCTCGATATCCTGTAGGGGCGTCGTACAGGGCTTGATTTCGCAGTAGATATGCTGTTCGCGGACGCGCCGCCCGATCAGCTGCTTGTATTGTCCGCCGAAATCTAAAATTAAAATGCGTTCCTCGCGAAGCCGTTCGACGGCCTCCATCTGAGATGCGGTGTTCATTGCATTCGTCATGATTTCCTCCTGCAAGTATTGGCAATATTCGCCTCTAATTATAGTGAAAAATCTGCGGAAAAGATACGGCTATCTTCACGAAACCGCGGCGGGTCCGATTTTCCGCCCTGCCGTTTCTGCCTGGAGGGTTCGTGCAGAAACGACAAATTCGCGGCACTTCGTGTCCGGCGCTCCCCTGCCGTTTTGAGGAATAGAAAAGGTGCAGCCCGAAAAGGCTGCACCACATTCATTTCGCAAAACAGTCCGGCCGCGCGTGAACACGTGCCCGAACACGCGCGTTACGCTTTGAACACCCGTCCAAGACCGGCGGACACAGGTGCACGCCCTCCGCATCCTCCAAAGCGGTCCACACCTTCCGGAGTGACTCGCGTTTTCCGAAGCGGCCCGCGCCTTCCGGAGTGACTCGCGTTTTCCGAAGTGCCACGCAGCTTCCAAAGTGACTCGCAGCTTTCAAAGCGGACTGCGGGCGCCTCACGTCCGATACTGCGATTAAAATGCTTTGTTCAGGATTGCGACAAATTCGTCGACGCCGAGCGGCAGATAGTGTCCGACGGTGCCGCCCTGCGTTGCGCGCTCGGCCATCTGAACGAAACGCGAATCGTCGATATCAAACTGCCCGAGGCGTGTCCTCAGCCCCATATCCTTGGCGAAGCGTTCGATGCGGTCGGCCAGAAGCAGCGCCGCTTCTCTATCGGTGTAGGACCAATGGTCGAGATCAAAGAGGCGGTCGGCCAGCTGTGCCAGCTTCTCCGGTTTTCTGTCCGCCATGTAGCGGCACCATGCGACAAAGACGAGTCCCATTCCTTCGCCGTGCGTCAGATTGTATTCCCCGGACAGCTCGTGCTCAATGCGGTGACTGCCCCAGCACGATTCGCGACCCGTGTCGAGGAGGTTGTTGTGCGCCACCGTGGCAATCCACATCACCTCAGAGCGCGCGTCGAGATCCTTTGGGCTTTCGAGCAGTCGGTAGGCATTGTCGAGGAGCGAGCGCATGGCGCCTTCGAGCAAGCGATCCGTAAAGTCGACGTGCTTGTCATTTGTGAAATAGCGCTCCAACAGGTGTGAAAAGATATCCATGATGCCGGCAGCCGTCTGAAATGCGGGAAGGCCCAACGTAAAGGCGGGGTTCAGGAGGGCGACGCGCGGATAGAGCAGCTCGGTTTCCACGCCGCGCTTGAGCGGGCCATTGCTCAGAATCGCCGCATTCGAGGTCTCCGAGCCGCTCGCCGGAATCGTCGCGAGCGCCGCAATCGGCAGGGCACTCTGCGGCTCCGCCTTCCCGGCAAAGAAATCCCACACATCTCCTTCATACGGCACGCCGATGGCGATGGCTTTTGCCGTGTCGGTCGAGCTTCCGCCGCCGACGGAGATCAAAAAGTCGACGTTCCTTTCGCGCGCCAGCAGAACGAGCTTGCGAACGAGCTCAATCGACGGATTGGGGACGACCTCTTCATTGATGTGCAGCTTGCAGCCCGCGCGCTCGGCCAGTGCCTCCAGCGATTGACGGATGCCCAGAATGTCAACCAGCGAATCAGTCGTTACGAGCAGGACCGAGCTTGCCTTCTCCTGCTCCAGCGCGTTCTGCAAGCCTGCCTCCCACTGTTCCCCAAAGACGACTCGCGTAGGATTGTAATAAGTAAAGCCTCGCATTGTTTTCCTCCACTGTATTTTTGATATTTATTTTGTGATTTCAGACAAGTATTGCCGCACTTCTGCCGAGCACTGCGCAACGTGGTGTACGATTTCAGACGAAAAGCATATTTCTCCGGGTCCGCGCTGTCGGGCGCCGCGCGGCAGGATGGCGCGCGGCGCGCCCGCAGGCTCATTCGGCAAGTGCCGCATGGATGAGGC
>JAEXCD010000096.1 GCA_023393715.1 Bacillota bacterium | reverse complement strand
ATATTGAATCACCTCTTCCACAATTCGAAAAACGGCATCATCCAGGTCCTCGTCCCGGATGCGCAGCAGCTTCTCCACATCCGCGTCCGCCTTTTTTCGCAGGGGTTCTGCCTCTCGCTGTGCCTCTTCCTGCACCTCATTTCGAAGTTTCTCCGCCTGCTGAAGCGCCTGCTTTCGAATTTCTTCTGCCTGTGTCTTTGCCTGCTCCTGCGCCTGCTCCAATATTGCCTTCGCCTGAGCATGCGCCTGAGCAATGCGGTCGCGGGCTTCTTTTTCAACAGTCAGCACTTCCTGCATGGCCTCATTTGCCATTCCGATCCCCCCTTCCCGATCCGATTTCATCGTCTCGCGATGTCCATTTCATTATATGACACTTCGCCGCCTGTTCTCAAGCGAAGACGAAAAAGAAACCTCCTTATTTCATGCGGCGAAATGCACACAAAAAAAGCCGTCTGAGCACATCGGCTTCAAACGGCTATCAATGGAGCTGCTTGCCAGGATTGAACTGGCGACCTCCACCTTACCATGGTGGCGCTCTACCTGCTGAGCTAAAGCAGCAAAACGCAAATAACACAGCTATTTTACAGAACTCAAATCACTTTGTCAACTCTCTGCCCGGGAAGGCGTCCTCAGAGAAAAAGGAGCGCAGCTGCCTCCTGGCAGCTGCGCTCTCCAGCCTCTTACGACACTACTTCGATTGTTTTCTCTTTCGCTCCACAGCAATCATACCCGCTGTGGCAATAGCGAGCGCGCCGGCAGCTGCGAACAGCGGCATGCTGTCGCCCGTTTTGGGCGCCGTCTTTTTGCCCGGTGTCACCGACTTCGTCACCGTAACCGTCTTATCGACCGACGGTGCGGCCGGTTTTCCCGCCTCATTCTTCACTGATCCCTGCGGTTTCGGATCTGTGCCCGGGTTGACCGGGGGCTTTGGATCCGGGTTCACCGGCGTCCATTTTGCCGTCAAGGTCATGTTCTCGGTCACCGGTTCATCAAAGTTCCATTTCGCATCGCCGCGATACCAGCCGTCAAATACAAAATTCTGTTTTTTGGGTTTTGCCGGCTGTGTCAGCACGTGATTTTCTTGGATCTCCTGATCATCCGGTGCAGGCGATCCGCCCTGTGCATCGAACGCGACCGTGAAAACCTTCGGCTCCCGGACGCTGATCTCTGCCATGGAGCCCCATCCGCTTTCGCCGAGAACCAACAGCTCATAAGCCTTCTCTGCTGCGGGCAGCGTCCTGGTATACTCCGGCTTCAGCGTAATAATCGTCGTATTTGGCTCGGCTCCCGCCTCCATAGACCACGCCGAATCGGGTATCGGGTCAACATTCAGGGTGAGTCTCAATTCCTCCGTAGCCGGGAGATCAATCATATATTTCGCTTCCTCGCCCTTTGTGATTACCGAATCGCCGGTCAGAACGTTTATTTTGAGCCAATATGCGTAAACCGTAGTATTTTCATCAAACGTATCATCTGCGGTGATCGGGTCGGCCGTAAGGACTTCTCCCGGCTGCTTCTTTTCCATAAACCAGCCGCGGAAAATATAACCGTCCCGTGACGGCGCGGGGAGATCGCCTATCTTTTCTCCCTTGACAATTTCTCTGTCCTCCGTCTTTCCGGTTCCATCGTTCATGTCGAAGGTAACGGTAACTTTTTCAACGACTGCGCGCCACACGGCGTAAAATGTTGTTTCTTCGTTGACGACAAAGCTCGATGACCACGGAGTCCCCATGCCGTCCTCCTGTGTATTCCAGCCTTCAAACGTATAGCCGGGGCGAACGGGATTCTCACTCGGAGCCAGGACGTGCTTCCCCTCCTCTACCTCCGTCTCGGAATCCAGCTGTCCTTCAACGAGCGTCTTGAACACGACCTTGTAGAATTTGGCATTCTCGATCCACTGAAGCGTGCTCTCGTCGATGATGTCAAAGTAGTCTGCCGGACGGTCAATCTGAAACGAAATGGACTTCGGCTCAGCCTTCAAAACAACCGTATCTCCTTTTGCCAGCTTTGAAATATAGACATATCGGTCATCGCTCTTCACGAAATATTTCCACGCGCCGTTTTTTACCTCATTCTCATCCGCAGCTCTGCTGTAGCTGACCCCATTGACGGTCACGCCAGAAAGCGTCTGCAGCGCCTGAGGCTCCTCCACCTTAATCCGCGATCCATACATCGAATCCGCGCCTGTCACCGCCGGCTTCACCGCATCGGCATGGGCGACGCTCGGTGCGATAATCGAAAAAATCATCGCCATACTGAGCAAAATGCCCAACCAACCTTGTCTTCTTCTCTTCATACATTCCTCCTATCTCATGCCTCGTCAAACCTTGCCCTCTTTATTAGGAATATGTTCGGCAAAGCGAGTTTCTATAAGGCAACAATTATGATATCAGCATCCTGCCAAATCTGCAAGGTCTTTACAAAAACACTCGGTAAAAATATTGCATTCTGCTGAAAAAAAGGATATTCTAAAAAAGACTTCCTGCGAAGTCAATTTTAGAGAGATAAGGAGAAAATCGACGATGGACAGCCACAGTCAAACGGAATATCGAAGTTGCCCCCGACCTACGTGCGCCGCTTTTCGTCGATACTCTTTTTGAGTAAATACCGATTAGTGGATGATGTTGGCGGCTTTTTGCCGGCCTTTTTGCATGTGGAAACGGGATCGCGGAGGCGATCTCTTTTTTGTGTCTTTGGCTCTCGATGACGTTTGCGGCTCCTACCGACATGGAGGTGCAACATGAACAAGGAAAAATGGATTCAAGCAATTCGCGACGCGCTTGCCCGGCGCGATATTCGGGCGGTACGCATTCTGATGGAACCGCTTCACGCCGCGGATCAGGCGGAGGTTATGGAAGCACTCAGCTCGGAGGAATGCCTCATTCTTTTTCGCTATCTTCCCAAAAACGAAGCGGCAGAGCTCTTTGCGTACCTCAATCTCTCCCAGCAAAAGGAATTGATTCAGAGCTTCAATAATACCGAGCTTTCTCAGCTCGTCGATCAGCTGTATGTCGACGAGGCTATTGATTTGCTCGAAGAGCTTCCCGCCAACGCGGTAGAGCAGATTCTTTCCGGTTCGACTCCGGAAAAGCGCGCCGTACTCAACCGTTTCCTGCGCTACGAGGAGGATTCTGCCGGAAGCGTTATGAGCGAGGAGCTCATTCGGCTGAAACCGGAAATGAAGGTCTCCGAGGCTATTATGGCGATCCGAAGCGACCGGGAGAAACTGGCCTCCGCAGCTGAAATTTATGTCACCACAGCAGACAAGCAGCTTCTCGGCGTACTCTCGATTCGCGAATTGCTTCGCGCGGATGACGACGAGCTCATTCAGGACATCATGACGCCCCGCGTCATCTCCGTCCAGACCGACACCGACCAGGAAGAAGCGTTGAGCCTGATCCGCAAATACGACTTTTTGGCGCTTCCGGTCACCGATTCGGAAATGCGCCTCGTCGGTGTCATCACGATCGACGATGCGTTGGATATTTCAGAAGAAGAGGCTTCCGAAGACTTTGCCATCATGGCGGCTATGGCTCCGGCCGAGGCGAGCTATCTGGAAACCGGCGTTCTTGAGCACGCAAAAAACCGCCTTCCCTGGCTGCTGATCCTCATGGTATCCGGCATGCTCAACGGTCTTATCCTCGGCGGCTTTGAGGGCGCCCTTGTCTCCATGCCCGTCCTGTTCACCTTTGTCCCGATGCTGACCGACACCGGCGGAAATTCCGGTTCGCAGTCCAGCACCATGGTCATCCGCGGACTGGCGCTCGGCGAAATTGAGGTAAAGCAGCTTCCCTCTGTCCTGTGGAAGGAATTTCGCATTTCCTGTATCGTCGGCTTTGTCCTGTCCGTCGTCTGCTTCCTGCGCGTCGTCGCATTTCCGCCGCACGACCCCCTGGTCGGACTGACCGTCGCCCTTACCGTGTTCGCCGTCGTGCTTCTTTCAAAGCTGTGCGGCGGATTGCTCCCGCTCGCCGCAAAGAAGCTCGGCCTCGATCCCGCTTTGATGGCCGCTCCGCTGATCACGACGATCGTCGACGCCGGCGCGCTGGTCATTTTCTTCACCATGGCCAAGGCGATCTTTGGTATCTGACCATCCTCTTGAGCGACAGAGCCCCTGTGACCGGTTCTGCCGCTTTTCAATACCGAAATTTACCGCTCTGATTCGATCCTATGGAGGCTCTTATGAACTCATCCTACCCCGTCGTCCGCATCGATATGGCGAGCGGCGCGCATTTTTCCTTTGAACTGTGGACGGATGTCGCCCCGATCGCCTGCGAAAGTCTCTGCCGCCTCATTCAGGCCGGCGCCTACAACGGAATGAGCATCGACCGCATCGTCCCCGGCTTCGTCATTCAGCCCCGCTATCAGGATGTCGGGCGCCCGGATCTGGACTTTATGATTCCCGGTGAATTTTCGGGACGTTTTGATGTCGGCGTCATCGGCATGGCCGGGGACGGCGATCAGCTCGCTTCGGGAAGCCAGTTTTTCATCACACTGGGCCGCTGCGACCGCCTCAACGGTCACTTTTCGGCAGTGGGGCGCATCCTCGACGGATGGGACGAAATTCGACGCATCGAGCAGGTGCCGACGCAGCCCGTGTTTCCGGACGGCATGGAGGGCGCCAGCGTCAACACCCCGATCGTCCCCGAAATCATGACAAAGGTGTGCGTAACGCTTCCCGGCTCCGGCGCTCCTAAAATAAAATAAAAAGCCTTGACAACGACGCCGCGGATACGTATACTATCAAAGTACGATTTCTGCGGAATGCGCACCTCTAGCTCAGCTGGTAGAGCACCTGACTCTTAATCAGGGTGTCCAGGGTTCGAGTCCCTGGAGGTGCACCAAAATCGGCAATACGTGGTATTGCTCGGAAAGATGAGGAACTGAGCCGTTTGCGGCGCGTTCCTCATTTTTTTATTTCCGGAATAAATGGGGCCGTGCCGTAACACACCATAACAAAAAGCACCTTGGTACTCAAGGTGCTTTCATGTACTATATTTTCTCGCGCTACAGCGCGCCGTAATGCCACCCATGCCATCTATTCGGGTCGTCCTTATGCTCCTCCGCAAATTCGCGAAGAACCTTCGCCTCAATTTCTCTTTTAATCCGTTCCCGTTCCCTGCGCTCTTCTTTGCGCGCTCGAATATCTGCTGACAGCATGCGAAACTGAAAACCGATCGGTTTTCGTAATTTCTGAAAATACGGAAGCTTGCGGTATTCGTCCAATTCCTTGTTCTTCATAAGGCCCCTCCTTTCCGGTTATTCATGACATACCCATTAAAAGGCGTTGAAATCAGCTTGCAAGGCGCTATCTGCCGCCGTCCCCCTCATAAATCCGGTGAATGGCGCTGCGGTTGCTCCAGATCAGAAGCCACACGCTGAGCAGGGCGCATGCCGCGCCCACGGTGACCGTCAGGCGATAACCGATCCAGTCGCCCAAGACGCCCATGCCGAGGCTGAAAATACTCGCCAAAAGCATGATCATGATATTGCTGAGCGCGTTGATGCGCGCCCGCATTTCATCCGGAATATAGCGCTGTACGGCCGCCTCGCGCATGACGGCGCTGTTGATGCCCAAAAATCCAGCTGCCGCGCGGTTTGCCAGCATCAAGGGGTATGGGAGCCACAGCAGTGTCATGTCCATTATGCTGTAAAACTGATACACAAAAAAAGCAAAGCCGAACTTCTTTTTCGGCGGAATAACGATGCGATACCGCACGACGCCGCCAATGCTTCGTCCCACAAATTCCGCGACCGTGAAAAAGGAATACAACGCCACGCCCAGCCCGGACGTCGTTCGGAAAAAGGCAACGAGCAGGGGGCCGTAGCCCGTTGCCACGCCGTTCGACACCGCGATATAGCCGAAGATGCCCTGCAGACCGCGCTCGTTCTTCAGATAGCCCAATGCATCGGAAATATCCCGCTTCCACAGGTGAAGCGAAAAACGCGAGCCGTTCATTCGAGGTGTTTCCTGAACGCGAATGCGGCTTTCGACTGCCGCCCCGAGAAGCGACAGCGCCGCCTGAAGCAGCAAAATGCGCGCCACGCCGATGTACTGAAACAGCACGGCCGCCACAGGCATCATGACGACCTTCATCACCGGATACAGCATGGAGGATACCGTATAGCCCCGCTCCTCCTGTCCTCTGGGAATCAGGAGCGGATAGAGACTGGTATATGCCAGATAGTCAAATGCGCCCAGCGTCGACAGCAGCATTGAAAAAAGCAGGTAGCCTGTGTAGGAAAACTCAAAGGTGAGCAGGTACAGCCCGGCAATACCGTATAAAACGCCATTGATTGCATCGCCCGCGACCAAAAAGGGCTTTCGGGGATACCGATCCATGAAGGGAGCGGCGATCAGCGGAACCAGAAAGTGGGGAACCATCTGCACGGCGAGAATGACAGACGCCGCAAACGTGCTGCCCGTCTCGTCAAATACCAGGAAGCCCAGGGCAAATTCGGCTGCAATCCCCCCGATTCCGCCTAATGTCGACGCGATGGTAAGCAGCGTAAAATTCCGATTCCACAATGGTTTCATATCCACCTCCACGCAAGTCCCGACCCGTTCCTCTGCCGAAGCGTTCCCGTCGAAGCGGCGGATCGTGCGATGCGATTTGTTAATTTTCTTCTTCCAGAATCAAATCGAGCAGGAGCGTAACGGAAATCAGATCGCGGCAGGCATCGGTCACCAGCCCCTCTTCCGTAAACTGGCGATCCAGCGCATCTCGATTGATGTCGCCCTCCGTCAAAGCCCGCCGCGCTAAGCGCTGCAGGTATTCATACCGTTCCAGGCTCGTGTTGCGCAGGGTCGTCGTATCAAAAATCTGCGTCAGTAAAAACAGGGTCAGGTCATCAAAATCATGGCTTGCGCGCCAGAAGGGGATGCTCTTTTCCAAAATCGGCTGATAGCCCGCCATCGCCATCAGCCGCGCCCCGCAAATCCCCCTCGAATGCAGGAGGCGATTGCCCTCCGGCGTCTCCGGCCTCAAAAAATCCTTTTCAATGCCGAACGCCAGCTGGCTAATTTTCTTTTCGATGTCGCGCACCGGCGTCTTCTGTTCGTAGGCCGCGGCGAGAAAGAGCGTGTGAAAAAGCAATCCCTTAAACGTGCCCTGCTTCGCGCCCACCCGATCCAGCGCATCCTGAATCGGCTTGCCGATTGCCCTCAGTTCCTCTAAGGACGAGGCGCTCGAAAAATCGATATTCCGATAGCTGCGCGTTAAGATATCCAGCCCTTGCAGCGCCTGTGAAAAATACTGCTCGCCCCGCACGTCCTCACATCTCATGCAGCAGCTCCCGTAGCTGCGTTTGCGGCCGAAGGGCGCCAATCCGGCGTAAAGCACATAACGCGAAAACCGAAGCGGCCTCGATCCCATCCTCATGTGCATGCGGCAAAGCTGTTGAAGCTCCTCGGCCGTTGCGCTCGCTTCCGTGCGGCGCGAATCCACCGTAATGCGATGCAGATACATCCCTTCAATCAGCGAAAAGTCCCAAACATGGCCTAAGATGTGCCAGCGCTTCAGACCGTGAAGATACTCCTGCACCTCCGATTTCGGATTGTCCGCCTCAATATAAAAGGTCAGCCCCTCCCTGTGGTAGGAATGGCGAAACGCCGTGACGTCGAGGTCGTGCAGCAGCTTAAAAAAGCCCGTCGTGACGAGATAGTGCACCTCCGGCACACAGCGGTCGGCCGCCGAAGCGGCAATTCCCAGCCGTATGATCACAGGCCCGCTCGCTGCACGAAGGAACGACAGTTCTTCTAATACTTCCGTATGAGTCTGCGTAACCGATTCGTACATCATTTCCCTCTTTCCGCCGTTTCCCGGTCGTTCACATTATGAGCGAAAACGCCCCCGAAAAACCTCGTACATGAGCACCGCCGCCGAAGCCGAAGCATTGAGGCTCTCGATTTGCCCCACCATCGGAATCGATACGAGCGCATCGCATTTTTCCCGCGTCAGGCGCGACAGCCCCGCGCCCTCGTTGCCGATGACGAGACAGACTCCGCCGGAAAAATCCGTATCCCAAAGAGACTGACTCGCCTCGCCCGCCGCCCCATACACCCAGATATTTTCCTTTTTCAGGAGGTCAATCGTCTGGTTGATGTTGTTGACGCGCGCAATTTTCATGTACGTCGTCGCTCCGGCGGCGCTCTTATGAACAATCGAGGTCACCGTCGCCGCACGGCGCTTAGGAATAATCACGCCGTCTGCTCCGACGCATTCGGCGGTTCGCACGATCGCGCCCAGATTGTGCGGGTCGCTGATTTCATCGAGCAGAATCAAAAACGGCGCATGTCCCTTTTCCCTTGCCGAGGAAAGCATCTCCGAAATCGAAGCGTACCGATAATCCTGAGCAAACAGCGCGACGCCCTGATGCGCCTGTCCCTCTGCCAGCTCGTTCAATTTATGCGCATCGCACTCGACGATGATCAGGCCGCGCTCCCTGGCCAGCGCAACGATGCGGTGAATGGAGCCCTGCCGTTCTCCCTTTTGAATAAACAGCTTCTCCGCTTCCTTTTCGCTGCGAAGATACTCCATAACGGCATTTCTGCCCACGATATATTCTGCCATGATTTTCTTTCCTCATCCAATCCGTACTCGTATGGACAAAAGGGAGGACCCTTTCCGGCCCTCCCGATGTCCTCACTCTCTCGTCCAGACGACCCCTGTCGGCGTATCCTTCAGCGTAATCCCCTTTGCCTTGAGCTCGTCGCGAATTTCATCGGCGCGCCGGAAATCGCGGTTTGCCCGTGCTTCGGTTCGCTCGCGAATCAGCGCTTCAATCTGCTCGTCCACCTGTTCGCCCTCCTGACGGTCGACGATGCCCAATACGTCCATCATCCCCTGATAGAGATCGTAGGCCTGCTGAATCGCCGCCTTCGAGGACGCTTCATTTAATGCCGCATTGGCCAGCCGCACGGTTTCATAGACCGCCGTCAGTGCATCCGCGGTATTCAGATCGTCCTCCATCACACGGTCAAAATCCGCGCGTTTGGCGCTCAGCTCCCTGATAAAGGCTTCTTCCTCCTCGTTCATCTCCCGATCCCTGCTGTTTTCGAGGAGGCGTTCCATATTGCGTTTTCCGTTGATCAGGCGCTGATAACCGGATTTCGTCTGCTCCATCGCCGCTCTCGAAAAATCGATGGGCGAACGGTAATGTGCCGAAAGCAGCCACATGCGAACCAGAATGAGGTCGAAGTCCTTCTCGATATCGACCAGGGTGAAGAAGTTTCCCTTCGATTTCGACATTTTTTCGCGTTCGCCGCCGTTCGTCGAAACCGTAATCATGGAATTGTGCATCCAATACCGCGCAAAGGTCGTGCCGCTCAGCGTTTCCGACTGAGCGATTTCATTTTCGTGGTGCGGGAACTGAAGATCCGCCCCTCCCGCGTGAATGTCAATCGTCGTGCCTAAAATCGTCTTGGACATCGTTGAGCATTCGATATGCCAGCCCGGACGTCCCGGCCCCCACGGGCTGTCCCACGCAGGCTCGGAAGGATCCTTCTGTTTTTTCCACAGCGCAAAGTCCATCGGCGCTTTTTTCATCTCATTGACCTGGATCCGCGCACCAGCCAGCAAATCGTCGATATTTTTCTTTGAGAGCTTGCCGTAATCCCGCGCCTTGGACACGTCAAAATAGACCGCATCCTCCGCATCGTATGCGGCTCCCTTCTGCACCAATCCGTCGACAAAGGCGATGATTTCGGGAATCATGTCCGTCGCGCACGGATGAATCGTTTCCGCTTCGAGCAAATTCAGCCCCTTCGCGTTTTCCTTGAACGCCGCAATGTACTTATCCGTAATTTCGTGGAAGTCCACGTGCTCCGCGTTCGCGCGATTGATAATCTTATCGTCGATATCCGTGAAGTTGACGACGTACTGAACGTCATAGCCCTTGGCCTTCATATAGCGATGAAACGTATCAAACACAACCAGCGGGCGCGCATTGCCGATGTGGATATAATCGTATACCGTCGGCCCGCAAACATACATGGTCAGCTTTCCCGGCTGCAGCGGGACAAATTCTTCCTTTACTCGAGTCAGGGTGTTATAAACCTTCATTTTTTCTCCTCCTGGGCAGGTGAACTCATCGCATCACTTCTCACAAATGTCTGTTGTACGAATTGATAACGACATCGAATTTCCTCCTCACCCAGCACCAGCAACGTATTGGTAAAGTCCGGTCCCGACGTCTGTCCGGTCAGTCCGGCGCGAAGAGGAAACCACAGCGCTTTGCCCTTGATGCCGCTTTCGTTTTGAATCTGCTTGACCACCCCGGCGGCGAATTCCGGGTCCAATTTGCCGTGCTCATCCAGCTTTTGCAGGAATCGCCGAATAAGCTCGTGTGCCGTCGGATCGGCGAGGCATTCCTGCGCCTCCGTCGAATACGACAGCTCCCCGACGGTACAGAAGAGATGCCGCATCATCTCGGGCGCCTGATCCAGACGGTCGAGATGGTTTTGATAGGCCTGTGTCGCCCAAAGCACTTTCTGCTGCGGATATGCCGAACCGATACAGCCCGCCTTTTCCAGCACGGGGCGGAGCCGCTCGGCCAGCTGCTCTGCCGTCATGCGGCGAATGTACTGTCCGTTGACCCAATCCAATTTCTTCACGTCAAAGATGCCGCCCGTTTTGGAGACGCGGTCAAAATCAAACTCCTCGATCAGCTTCTCCATCGGGAAAATTTCTTCGTTGTCCTTCGGCGCCCAGCCCAGAAGCGCGATGTAGTTGATCAACGCATCCTTCAGGTATCCGCGATTGACGAACAATTCCACGCTGACGTCGCCGTTTCTCTTGGACAGCTTCTTGCCATCCTGCCCCAGCACGGTCGGAAGATGAACGTACTGCGGACGTTCCCAGCCGAAGCTGTCGTACAGCAGCACGTGCTTCGGTGTCGAGGAAATCCACTCCTCCCCGCGCACGATATGCGTAATGCCCATGAAATGATCGTCCAACACCACGGCGAAATGGTACGTCGGGAAACCGTCTGACTTGATCAGCACCTGATCGTCCATCTCGTCGGTGTTGATCGTAATTTTCCCCTTGATCGCGTCCTCAAAGCTGATATCCGTGTTCGCAGGCAGCTTGAGCCGGATGACATATTCCTCGCCCTCGGCGATGCGGCGATCCGCCTCCGCCAGCGCGAGATTTCTGCAATGCCCGTCGTATCGCGGCGTCTCCCCGCGGTCGCGCTGCTCCTCGCGCACCTGGTCGAGCCGTTCCTTCGTACAGAAGCAATAGTAGGCTTTTCCCTCCTCGACCAGCTGTCGGGCGTAGCGCGCATACAGGCCCTGTTCGACGCGCGCCGACTGGATATACGGACCATGGCCTCCGATCTCTTCGATTTTTCCGTCGATGAGCTTCGGCCCCTCGTCATATTCCAATCCGGCCCAATTCAAAATCTGAATCAGGTTCTCCAAAGCGCCCTCGACATAGCGCGTTCGATCGGTATCTTCAATGCGCAGAATAAACTTCCCGCCGACGTGGCGCGCATACAAATAATTAAACAACGCCGTTCGCAGTCCGCCGATATGCAGGTAGCCCGTCGGACTCGGTGCGAAACGCAATTTTACTTCGCTCATGTGCTCTCCTTTTTTTATGATGGGCACGCCCCCGGCCCATGGTAATTCTCCCTCCATTTTAGCATAAATCCATTCATTCTGGGAAAATACAAAGCATCTGCGGCTCTTTTGCGAAAATGCTCATAAAATCTACACAACTTTTGATTACACTTCCTTACATCCATTGCTTATAGCTCGAAAAGGGGGAATTTTTGTGTTTCTCGGTGCGATTTTCCTGGCCATCGGCCTTCTATTGCTGACCAGTCAGCTCCTTGGATTGGATTATGACACGCTCTTTGCGCTGTACTGGCCGTCCATCATCATCCTGTACGGTATTTTCCGCCTGGTTGTCCAGCGAAGGCTCTCCCCAACCACGCTGTGTATTCTGTTTGCAGGACTTCTCTTTCAATTTCGCACGCTCGGTTGGCTGTCCGAGAATATCTGGACGATCCTGCTCGCCATTGTCCTGATTTTCCTGGGCATGAAATTTGTCATCGACGCGTTCGAAGCCAAACGGCATACCCGCGCAGCGCAGAACGGCGACGGTACACAAGACCACTTTGGCCATAAGGGCGCCTCTGCGTCTTCAAACCGCGATGATGGCTTTCGTTCGACAACCTTCGAGGACCGCGACTTTTTAGACGACCGCTTCCTTTTCTCCTCCGAAAAGCGCATCTACCGGTCGCGCGCCTTTTCCGGAGGCCGGGTTGACGTCGATTTTTCCGCCATATTTCTCGATTTGAGGAACGTCTGGCCCATGGAAAAGGAAATGACCCTGGATGTAAGCCTGCGATTCGGTACGCTGACCATCGACGTTCCCGCCGACTGGCATGTCATCGTCGACGGCAGGCACTGCTATACAAACCAGGAGGCGGCGAACGCCCAACCGACGACCTGTACGCTCATTGTGACCAGCCGCGTTTTTGCGGGCACTTTACGTATTCTGTAAGTTTTTCCTCCTCGTTCAACGGGCACAGAGGCTTCCCGGAGCACGAAGCTCTGTCTGTCCCTGGTCAAACCTCTTAGT
>JAEXCD010000087.1 GCA_023393715.1 Bacillota bacterium | reverse complement strand
ACGTTGTGCTGTTGATCGCGGGCTTGCTTTTGTCGGGATGGATGGGTCGGGATGGACTGCGGGGATCCGATCTGTGGGCGCTTCCCGCGCTGTGGCTGCAAATATCCGCCTTTTCGTTTCTGCTGTGGCGGGCATTTCGAGGAAGCAGGTCGTTCAGCTTTGGCATGAT
The DNA here is from genome assembly GCA_023393715.1 of Bacillota bacterium. Taxonomy (GTDB): domain Bacteria; phylum Bacillota; class Clostridia; order Tissierellales; family Peptoniphilaceae; genus JAEXCD01. Next base: position 14,109 of record JAEXCD010000087.1, on the reverse strand, counting down.
TGCGATTGTACTGATGGGACTGGTTGTTTTGCCCATCTGGGTAGATCTTTCTTTTCTGTTTCCGAGTCTTCGTCTTCTGCAGGAGCTCTTTCCGGGCGGCTGGTACCTGCTGCGATTTTAGCCGCAGGCCCGGAGGCGCGTTTTCTGCGTTGTATTCGCAGCGCGCTGTGTATTTTATAGAATGGAGAATGGTATGAAGATTGGTTTTTATGGTGCGGCACAGATGGTAACGGGGTCAAATTACTGGGTGGAAACCGAGCGCGGTACTCGTTTTTTAGTCGACTGCGGATTGTTTCAGGGAGGCGAAGAGGAGCTGTATAATACCAGGCCCTTCCCGTTCGATGTGACCCAGCTGGACTTTGTTCTTCTGACGCATGCCCATATTGATCACTCGGGTCGGTTGCCGAAGCTCGTGGCGGACGGTTTTCGGGGAAAAATTTATGCAACAAAGGCGACGGCCGAGCTGAGCGCCGTAATGCTCGCGGATTCGGCACATATTCAGCGTCAGGATGCGGAAAATGAAAATCGCAAGCGGACGCGACAGGGGCGCCCGTTGATCGAACCGCTTTATGACGACAAGGATGTACAGCATACGATGAATCTCTTTGAGACGCATCGCTATGGGGAGACCTTTTCCATCGGAGAGGACGTGAAGATCTGTTTCCGCGACGCCGGCCATATACTGGGCTCGGCGCTGATCGAGCTTTGGGTTGAGGAGCAGGGGAAGACGACGAAAATCTGTTTTTCGGGAGATCTGGGGATGCGGGAGCACCTGCTGCTCAACAACCCGAGCTATATCCGGGATGCGGACGCGGTGCTAATGGAGTCGACCTATGGAAATACGGCGCACGGCGATTACGAGTCCTCTCTCAGAAAGCTGATCGAGGTCATCACAAATGTGACGGAGCGCGGCGGAAGCGTCATCATTCCGAGCTTTGCCGTCGGCCGCACACAGGAGCTGATTTATGAGCTGAACAATTATTATGACTACAACGATGTTCCCGAGGAGCAGCGCGTGCCGATTTACGTAGACAGCCCGCTGGCAAATAAGGTCACGGACGTCTTCATGAAAAATACGGATTGCCTCAATGAAGAGGCGCAGAAAAAAATCCGCAGCGGCGATAATATTTTTGAATTTGCCAATCTGCACTATGTGACGTCCGTGGAGGATTCGCGCAGTCTGAATATGAATCGCCAGCCCAAGGTAATTATCTCGGCGAGCGGAATGGCGACGGCAGGGCGCGTGCGCCATCATCTCAAGCATGCGCTGTGGAATAAGAAAAATGCCGTGGTCTTTGTCGGCTATCAGGCGTCCGGCACGCTGGGCCGCATTCTCAAGGACGGCGCGGATCGGGTCAAGCTGTTCGGCGAATGGATTCAGGTGGCTGCGGAAATGATTGATATTCCGGGGTTTTCCGCACATGCCGATGCGCCGACGCTCAAGGATTGGGTGGCGCATTTTGCATCGCTTGAGCGGGTGATTCTGGTTCACGGAGAGCCGGAGCAGATGCAGCCGTTGGCCGAGGAGCTGACCGCCCGCGGGCTTGAGGTATCGATGCCGAAGCTGGGCGAGGTATTGGAGATTCATCCGAATCAGACGGTTCGAAAGCTCGAGGAGGCGACGCCGCTGCCCGATCTGTCGCAGATCATGAATTCGTACTACCAGGTTCAGGAAATGCTCGAACGCGTCGAGGATCACCGGCCCGATCTCGAGGGAATGCCTCCGGAGCGTCTGGCAGACATGCAGCGAACGCTGAATGAGATCAAGGCGGGGCTGCTCGAGTGGAATATGATAACGGGGAAATAGAATCGAAGCGGTGAAACGTTCATTTTCCGGCGAAGCGGGTATAATAATACCGTTAGCTTCAGAAAAGGAGGAAAAAATATGTATTATACAGATCGTGAAGTAAATCGGGGGAGCGCTTCCTATGCGGATTCCTTTTCCGGATATCTGTCCCGTGTCTTTTTGATGATGTTTTTAGGATTGGGACTTACGGGGCTTATCGCAGTGTTCGGCTCGTACAGTGAGTCGGTAGTCGAAACAATGCTTCGCCTTTCGTCAGGAAACGGCATCTTTGTCTTTTTCCTGGTGTACATCGGCATTGTGTTTGGCTTCCAGCGCTCCGTTTCTCATTTGAACACCGGAATGGCTCTGGTGTTGTTCTTTGCCTATGCGGCGATCACCGGCTTTATGTGGTCGATTTTAGGGCTGGTTTTTGAGGTATCGGCGATTTGGAAGGCCTTTCTCGCCGCCGGTATTTTCTTTGGCGTGATGGCGCTGTACGGCGCGACGACCAAGCGTGATTTGGGACAATTTCGGACGATTTTGTTTGTCGGGCTTATCAGCATTCTGATCGTCAGTATACTCAACTTCTTTTTCTTCCGCAGCAGCGGACTGGACATGGGCATTTCGATTTTGGGGGTACTCATTTTTGCGGGATATACTGCGTATGATGTTCGCATGCTGCGCGAAGCCTACGAATCCGTCGGCGATGAGCGAAGCTTAAATGCAGTCGCAATCTATGGCGCTTTCCAGCTGTACCTCGATTTTATCAATCTCTTCCTGTATCTGCTGCGCCTGTTCGGACGGAGAAGGGATTGAGGAGCGGTAGATGAGAGAGCTGTATGCGGGGATCTTCATGCAGGAGATCGACCTGCCCGGGAATCCATTAAAATCCATCAACAACTACATCGTCAAAGGAGACGGCGGCGATCTGATGATCGATACGGCGTTCAATCGGCCGGAGTGCATTGAGCAGCTGGAAAGCCACCTGCTGCAGTGCGCGGTCGATCCCGCAAAGCTGCGTTTGTTTCTGACGCATCTCCACGCGGATCATACGGGGCTCGCCGGCTATTTGACCGATCGCGGCGCACAGGTTCTCATGGGAGAAACCGATCTCGCAATCGTGAGCGACTCGTGCATCCCGGATCATAATCACTGGGCGGAGATTCAGCGGAATGCCCACGCACAGGGGCTCGATGAGGATGACGTACACATCGAAGAGCACCCCGGCTTCCGCTGGCGTCCGGCGCATCCGATTCAGGCAACGGCATTGCATGAGGGCGATGTCATCAGCGTAGGCCCGTACCGGTTTGAGGTCGTGGATCTGGCGGGTCATACGCCGGGGATGCAGGGACTGTATGAGCCGGTGCATCAGCTGTTTTTCTGCGGGGATCACATTTTGGGCAAGATTACGCCGAATATCACCTATTGGAACGCCTCGGTGGGCGACAGCCTGGGTCGCTATTTTGAAAATCTGGAAAAGGTGCGGAAATTGCCGATCCGGCACCTCTTTTCTTCGCACCGCTTTTTGGTGGAGGACGTCCCGGCGCGCATTGATGAGCTGTTTCATCACCACGAGGTTCGTTTGCAGGAGGCCGTGGCTTGTCTTGAAAAATACGGGCCGTCTACGGTGCGCACGGTGACAAAAAACCTACATTGGGACATTCGTGCGAAAAATTGGGATGATTTTCCAAAATCGCAAAAATGGTTCGCGGCAGGCGAGGCTATGGCGCACCTGGAGCATCTCGTGGCAATCGGCCGCGTTGCGCGATACACGCGTGCGGACGGCGTTTTTGAGTATGCGCTTGTAAAATAGCACACCTTCGCGGGCGGGGAGCGATGATTTGGTTTCCGGCGATTTCCTCGTCCGTTCGAAGCGCGCCTTCGCGGACGGGGAGCGGTATGCCGGCGGGGCCTCCGCACACCGTATATGTGGGCGAAACGCACTTTTGTTTTAGACATCGAGGAGGAGAGCATGAGCAAAAAGCTCGTTTTGAAACAGGCCAGCGGCGCCGCAACGCCGGTGGAACGCATTTCGGGCATGACCTTTTTGGATCTGGAGCCCTATTGGGAGAGCAGTACATCGGGGCTTTTGGCGCTTGCCCGCGTCGAAAACAGGCTGTATGCACTCGCCGAGCCGGTTCCGGAGGATGCGGAGGAGATCGAATTTATCGATACGGGGCATACCGACGGGACGCGGGTATATATGCGCACCCTGGCGCATATTCTGGTCGAGGCCGTGGAGATGCTCTACCCCGGCATGAGTGTGCATATCGAACACTCGATTTCCGGCGGGCTTTTTTGCACGCTTCGCGATGGGGAAAAAACCATTCAGCCGGATTCCTGGATGAAAAATGCGCTTCGTGAAAAGATGCGCGAGCTCATCGATGCGAATCATCCGTTCATTCGCGAGGAGATGAGCCTCGAAGCGGCGAGGAATTATTTTCGCTCAGTCGGACGCGAGCAAAAGGCGCAGATGCTTTCGTACCGAAAAGATCCCAATCTGACGCTGTACCGCATCGGGACGCGAAAGGATCACCTTTTCGGGCATCTGATGCCTTCGACGGGACGCACGCCGGTATTCGATTTAGAGCTGTTCCGTCAGGGACTGATCCTGCTGGGCATTGAGCGCGGGACGACGGATTGCGTGCGCAATTTTTATCCGCAGTACAAATTATCCGAAATTTATAACGAAAACGAGGCGTGGTCATTGCTTCAGGGCATCGATACGGTCTCAAGCCTGAATCGCGTAATCGAGCAGGGAAAGCTGGGCGAGGTCATCCAGATTTCGGAGCAGCTTCAGATGATGAAAATTATGGAGATGGCGGAGCAGATTCGCGATCAGCACCGCCGCGTGCTGTTGATTGCTGCGCCGTCCTCGTCGGGGAAGACCAGCTTTGCCAATAAGCTGCGGACGGCGCTCCGCGTCCTCGGACTCAGACCGGAGACGGTTTCTCTGGACGATTACTATGTCAATCGCGAGGACACGCCGAAGGATGAAAACGGTGAGTACGATTTTGAAAGCATCCACGCGATTGATATTCCGCTGTTTAACCGGGATCTGAACGCGTTGCTTCGTGGGGAGGACATCGAGCGCATTCGCTTTGAATTTGTCGAGGGCAAACGCATCCATACCGGGGAGCGATTCCAAATCGGGCGGGACGATCCGATCATCATCGAAGGCATTCATGGGCTGAATCCGATGCTCAGCGAGCATATCGCGGAAAAAGAGAAATTTCGGATTTATCTGTCCGTCATCACGCAAATCAACATGGACGAGCATAACCGCGTGCCGACGAGCGATTTGCGGTTGATGCGGCGCATGGCGCGCGACGCCTTTTCACGGGGGCGGGACGGAAAACAGACGATCGTCGAGTGGCCGTTCGTTCGAAAGGGCGAGGAACGAAATATCTTCCCCTTCCAGGAGCAGGCGGACGCGTTATTCAATTCCTCGTTTGTCTATGAAATTCCGATGCTTCGTCCCATCATCGAGCCGATGCTCGAACAGATTCATGAAGATCATCCCGCTTATATCGAAGCCAAGCGCCTGAAATCGATGCTGCAGTATTTCCTGCCGGTCGAGGATACGTCGGATGTCGTCAGCACGTCGATTTTCCGGGAATTCATCGGTGGCTCACGCCTTTTGGGCGATTAAGAAATGATTTGGACGATTTCGAAGCCGGAGCAGATTCATCACATCCTGTGAGTCCGGACCTCTGTATTCCCCGGCTGCGTCTTTTCAGAAAAAATCGGGTGATCCGACCCGATTTTTTTGTACGGAAAATAACGGGTTGTCGTCATAAAATTCAGCTACAATCGGTGTTGTAGGAGGGCGTGCCATGCAGATGATTAAAGCATTCAACGAGACGATACGCTATATCGAAAGCGAACTGGAAGGCGGGATTGATGAAAAACGGGTCGTTTCGCTGTCGGGGTATTCCTACGCCATGTTCAGCAGATTGTTTTCTATTCTGACCGGCATGACGTTATCGGAGTACATTCGGCTTCGAAAGCTGACGAAGGCGGCCGTGGAGCTCCATGAAACAAATGCCAGAGTCATCGATATCGCCATAAAGTACGGCTACGAATCGCCGGATTCCTTTGCGAATGCATTTAAGAGCTTTCATTGCGCGACGCCTACGGAGGTGCGGAGCGGAGAAGCATACCGGGTCGTTTCTCCCATTCAGCTGACGCTCAGTGTAAAAGGAGGAAAAAATATGGACGTGAAGATTCAAAAGAAAAGCGGATTCGCTGTAGCCGGAGTCAAGGCGGACAATATCGCCTCTTCGTCCTGTCCGAAGGTGTGGAGCAGGCTTTATGAAAATGCCGATCACGACGCTCTTTCCCGTTTAGGAAACGGACAATATTACGGGATGTGTTATGACGTGGAGAATGAAAACGAGATCAACTATATGGCCTGCTATCATGTTGAAGATATTCCCAGGGCCAGAAGCATGGGCTTAGAGGTCGTGGAGATTGAAGAAGCAGAATATGCGATTTTGTCGCTGAAGGGCGCTGTTCCCGATTGTATTCACGAGGGCTGGAAGTATGCGATGGAGGTATTTCTGCCGGAGCAGGGCTATATGCACGCGGGTACGCCGGACTTTGAGGTGTATTTTGACGGGGATATGTATCGCCCGGAGTACGAGATGGAGCTTTGGATTCCCCTCAAAAAAAAGGAATAGCAGGCAACCGGGAGAGGGGGTAGGAGTCGTGCCGCCCTCTCCCGGAAAGTGAAATATGAAAATGAAATCGATCAGACCGGCGGATTTTCTACGTGAAGATCCGCCGGTTTTTGTGCTGTCGTTCCCGGATATTCGCGCAGCGCCTTTTCTAAAATATCCATGGCGCGCTCAATTTTGGTTTCGTCGATGCAGTAGGAGATGCGCACCTCGTTTCGCCCCATGCCCGGTGTGGAGTAAAAGGATTCGGCGGGCGTCAGAAGAATGGTTGTGTTGTCGATTCGGATGTTGTGCAGCGTCCATAGGATAAAGTCCTCCGCATCCTCGACCGGCAATCTCAGAATGTTGTAAAACGCGCCCTCCGGGGTCGGTGCGACGACGCCCGACAGCCTTTCCAGACGGCGCTGAAGGACATTGCGCCGCTTCTTGTACGTAATGCGGTTATCCTCGACGTATTGATCGTCGACGATGTCCATCGCGCCCGCACCGATCTGGTCCAGAGTCGATACCGACAGGCGCGATTGGGCGAGCTTCAGAGCATGCGCCATAAAGTCGGCGTTTTTCGTCGCGATGGAACCGATTCGCGCGCCGCACGCCGAGTATTTTTTTGAAATACTGTCCAGAAGAACCACCTGATCGCGGATTTCGTCGAATTGCATAAACGAGTAAAACGGGCGGTCGGTGTAGTTGAATTCGCGGTAGACCTCGTCCGCAAGGAGAAAGAGATCGTGTTTTTTGACAAATTCGACGATGACCTGCATTTCCTCGCGCGTATACACGCGGCCGGTGGGGTTGCTGGGGCTGGAAAGCAGCACCGCCCGCATCGATGGCTCATAAACCGCGTCAAAGGCCTCGATCCCCGGAATGCGGAAATGATCCTCGACGCTCGTCGTAATGGGAATAAGGCGCACGCCCTGCGACTCGGCAATGCTGCGGTAATTCGTGTAAAAGGGCTCGATGACGAGTATGGCGTCGCCCGGGTCGCAGGTGCAGGCGAGCGAAAAGGAGAGCCCCTCGCTTGCGCCATTAGTAATCAGCAGCTCATCCAGGGTGAAATCTAGTCCGTAGTTGTGAAGATACAGCTGGGTCGTTTCCAGAGTGCGGGTGATGCCGCGTGAATTGGCGTATTCCAGAACGTTGACGTCGTAGCTGCGCACGGCACTTAAAAAGTCGGGTGGCGTGGGGATGTCCGGCTGTCCGATGTTCAGAGGGATGACCTCTATGCCCTGTGCGCGAACGCGATCGGCGACGGGAACCAGCTTTCGGATCGGCGATGCAATCATGTTTTCAATGCGCTTTGAAAATTTCATAAGTCCTCCTCATTTCCATGGTCGCGAATTTGCGGGCGCGTCGGTCCGCAATGTGCCGGGCGATCTCGTCCTCATTTCCATGGTCGTGTATTTGCGGGTTATTTTTAAGATACTACCACAGTTTCGGAAGTAATGTATAATAAATTGACCGACGACAAAAGCATGCCGAGGGAAAGGAAACGGTGCGGACGCGTCGGACAATACAGAGCAGATCGAAACAGATCGGATTACAGATCGGGATTACGGAGAAAGGAAATCAACGATGAAAAAAAATATATACCGTGTTCGAATGACAAAACGTCTTGTTCTGGCGCTGGCGTGTGCATTCATGCTGTCCGCATGCCAATCGAACGGTGGGCAGAGTGGAAGCGTACAGGAAGAGACGAGCGCCGCATCCCAGACGAGCGCATCGGTCGCGGAACGCGAGGAAAACAGCTCATCTCAGGAGAAATCGGAAAGTACGGCGGAGAGCGCAGCCGCGGCCGAGATCTCCGAAGAATATCAGCAAAGGGTACAGTCCGTCCTGGAGGGGATGAAAAATTTTCCCTATGGCACGAGCGGTTCCTCACTGAAGGTTGCTCAGCTCGCCGGGCAATGGATGGAGTTGTTTTCCTCGGAAGAATTTGACGCCCGGTGGATCGGACAGAAGGTTGCGGAGACAGCGGGGATGCTGGACGAGGGCAAGCGCGAACGCTTTGAAGGGCTGTGGCACGATATTTCGGAAACCGTGGACGGTTGGCTGTCCGGGACGCCGGAAGCTCTGGCGCTCATAAAGGATGCGGGCGTCGAATTTTCGGGCGAGCTCATCAATGCCGATATTTGGAAAAATATTCAGGATGAAATCGAGGGCGCGTTTGGAAAATAAATCGTTCCGTTGCCTGCTGTCAGGGAAAAACGAATGCGGACGGTGAAAAGGTCTTTTCTATATCATGGAAAAGGTGTAAAATAATTTTATAACGATTACCGAGAAGATAGGGAGTGAAGTATGAACAAAGAGCGCACGTCGAATCTGGCCAGCATTCTGATTGCTCTGAGCTTTGTGGCGATCGGCTTGATCGGCTATCTGGGCTTTCTCTTTTTTCGCCACAATATTTTGCCGCTGAAATATCGCTGGATCATTATCGGCGTGCTCGTGTTTCTTGCGCTGCTGCTGCTCATCTGGGGATTGAGCCATGCGGGAAGCGTGTCAAAGGTTCTGGGGATTTTTTTGTGCAGCCTGCTGCTCTTTTTTCTGGAGCTGACCATTCTGTATGCTCAGTCCGGCGTGCGGGCGCTGGACAGAATTCAAAGCGCGGACGAAAACAGAAATAATGATAATCCCAAGGCGGCGTTCCAACAGGATAACGCCTACCCGGCGAAGGAGGTTTCCGTAGCCGAAAAGAGCTTTGTCGTGTACATTTCAGGTATTGATACGTTCGGCAAGCTTGAGACGGTCTCTCGATCCGACGTCAATATCATCGCGGTAATCAACCCGAAGACACGCCACATTCGCATGGTCAGCGTGCCTCGCGATTCGTATCTGCCGATTGCGGGCGAGGGGCTGTGGGAGAACGATAAGCTGACTCACGCCGGAATGTACGGAATCGGCACCTCGATTGAAACGCTTGAAAAGGCGCTGGGCATTTCGGTCAATTATTTTGCGCGGCTGAATTTTACATCGTTTATGAACGTGATCGACGCGGTAGGCGGGGTGAGCGTTCACAATCCTGAAAGCTTTACCTCGATTGACGGGCAGTACTATCCCGAAGGAGAAATTGAGCTGTCGGCGGAAACGGCGCTGATGTACGTTCGCGAACGATACAACCTGACCGAGGGCGATTTTGGGCGGCAGAAGAATCAGGAGCGCGTCATCGAGGCGGTGTTCCGAAAGATTCTGAGTCCGCAGCTGGTGCTTCGTTTTCAGGGAATCATGGCGACCCTTTCGGATAGCATTCAGACCAATATGCCGGCCAATTCCATTATGGAATTCGTCAATCAGCAGATCGACGAACCGGGCGATTGGGTATTTGACAGCGTATTTTTAACTGGCGATGGGGCGATGGGGCTGCCGAGCTTCGCGATGCCGGATTCGGAGCTGTGGTTTTTTGTAATCGATGAAAACAGTCTGGCCGACGTAAAGCAGGCCTTACAGGATACGCTGAACGGGGTGGAGCGCCAGACGCCGGCGGCGCAGCCCACCGTCCGGGAGGATGCGGACGCCTATCAGGAAACCGAGCTTTACGATGACACCGAAGGTTGGGATGAATAGTTGTCACAAGGAGGCTCTTCGCTCGTTCTATGAATGAAGAGCCTCTGCTTTAGAATACGATGGGTCTTCGGAGCGAAGGAGGCTTTATGTACTACGTATGGATGGCCTTAGAGCCGGAAAAACGCAAGAGAATGATCGAACTGTACGAGCGGACGAAGCACCTTTGCTTCTGTATTGCGTACGGCTTTCTGCAAGACCCTTTGGCGGCAGAGGACGTCGTTCAGGAGACGATGATTCGCGTGATGGAAAATATCGACAAGGTTGATTTTCAGGACGGCCCGCGCACAAAATCCTACGTGGCGATCATTTGCCGACACCTTGCGGTGGATGCCTATCGCGCACGAAAGAAGGAACGCGGGGAGGAATTGAAGGAGGAGATCGCTGCTCCGATCAGGGTTGAAAACGATGCCATCGGACGTATCGAGCTGTACGATGCGCTGCAGGCTGTCGAGCGTTTGCCGGAGCGCTACCGAACCGTTCTTTTGCTGTCCGCTGTACACGATATGAGCGGGCAGGAAATCAGCGAAAGTCTCCACATCAAAGAGAGCGCTGTGCGTAAACGGCTGCAGCGCGCTCGCGAAATGCTGTCGCGTATGATGCGCCGATAGGAGGGCGGTATGGATCAAAAAAAGAAAAGAGCACCGTCGTCTTCGAAAGATCGGCTCATTCGGGATGCCCTGCGGCTGTGGCTGGAACAGAAAATTGCGTGGACAGAGGCGATCGCCAATTCCGATCCGCATGAATTTCCGGAGGAATTTGACCAGAAGACGCTCCAGATGATGGAGAAGCGGTGGGATAAAAGTAAGAAAAAGGCGCGCGCTCCCTGGTGGATGTCGTACCAGACCATCGTGGGGACGGCGGTTGCGGCGTGTCTCCTGCTCATCGTCGTGCGGAGTTTCACGCCGACATCCGAAAATAACGCACAGCCCAAGCTCGAGTCGGCGGCAACGGATGGGGCACGCGAAACAGCGTCTTCCGCATATGCGGGTGAGGAGAGCCGCACTGCGGGCGTATTGGAGAAGATGGGAGAGCAGCTGCGCGAAAAGATGCAGGATCAAAAACCTCTGGAAAATCGAACGGTGCCCAAGGAGCTTTACGCGAGCTATAGCGGGCGCATCGTTTTTGTCGATCCGAGGACGGATGTCGTATATCGCTCGGAGGCGGGCAAGTCGCCGATTCGATTATACGATCTCTCGAAGCTGGTCGACGAGCGGATGGGCGTCGAGCATATCGGCGAGGTCGACGGGGTGGTATATGTCGCCTTTTACGACGGTTCGGGCGCGGAGCTGAGCGGGACGCCCGTGACGGCGACCGAGACGGAGTATTGGCAGGAGTATTGGTTTTCCGGTCAGACAGCGCCCGATCAGGCGATTCGCAAGGGCATCATCGTCGATGGCGTGCAATTCAGCTTTGAAGTGGATTGAAGGAGCGGCTTGAGCGATCGCCGAATGAGGCGCGAAAAGGGTTCGGCAGAATTCTATTGAAAAGCGACAGGCTCGAATGCTGAGAGCCTGTCGCTTTTTTGTCTTCATTTTCTATGCTTCATGTCCGTCAGGGACGCCGGATGTGGCGAATGGGCAGGGGATGAAGCTGCACATAGGCGCGCGCCTCATCGATGACCGTCCGCCCCTTTCCCAGAGTAAAGGCGGATGCGTTCGCGGGAATCGCATAGGCATAGTCTGCGTGGTTAAACTGCTGCATTTCGAGCTGATAGCCCATGATTTCGACGGCGCGCGTCGCGAGCCGGAGCAATGGCTCGACGGCCGGCCCCGGGGTGCTTAAAACCGAAGGCTGGTAGACGGCCAGATTCTGGCTGTAGGGCTCGTGCGGAAATACCTCAACCGGGACGTTAATGCGCACGCCGCCGTCGATCAGTCGGTATCCGTCGAGGTGTACGGGCGAGATCGCCAGGGGATAGGCGCAGGAGGCGGCCATGGCCGTCGGCAGATCAATGCTCGGCTCATAAAAAACGGAATTCGGCGGGAGTACAAACGAAGTCGGATCGTTTGTGAAGATGACGATGCGCGCGGTCAGCAAATCGACCGAACAGATGGCCACCGGCTTTATCAGAGCGTCGAACGTGCTCGGGAGATGATATTTTTCAAGGATGCCCCGGTAAAAGGAGATAAGCGAGGCGGAATCGACCACGGCGTTGTTTCCGCCATAATGCGGAATGAGCAGCTTCAGCAGCGGGTTTTTGAAATCGCCCCGGCGCAGAAGGAGATCCTCGGCGTCCAGCAGGATGGCTTCGATGGAGTGTGCGTCTAAGCCCATTGCGTGGAGTGTTGCAATGACGCAGCCCATGGATGTTCCGGAGACAGCGTGGATCGGGACGGAGGCTTCCTCTAAGGCTTCCAGAAATGCGATTTGAGAATAGGAGCGAATGCCGCCGCCGGAAAAGGCCAGGCGCGTGACGGCCGCTTCGGGAATCAGTTCATAGGCGTTGTTATAAGTCGGTTTCATCGTAGAATCCCTTTTTATGTGTTTTTAATCGGTGTGAAGTGCGTTTGAGGCGCCCTGGACCATGCCCGGGGAAAGAGCGGGAATGGGGAGCGGGCGCGCGCCGATCAGAGACAGGATCGCCTGTTCGGCGATCAAAAGGCCGGCGAATCCCGGCAGATACGGCATGCTCCCGGGTACATTTTCATCGTCGGGGCACGCTTCATGCTTTTTTCGAGCCGGTTCCTCGGAATAGACGGCAGTAACCCGTTCAATTCCGCGCCTGCGAAGCTCTCGACGCATGACGCGGGCAAGCGGGCAGCCCCGGGTTTCTTCAATCGGAGCGACGCGAAGCGGCGCGCAGAGGAGCTTGTTCCCGGTGCCCATGCACGAAATGAAAGGTATTTGCCGCCTTGCGCACTGCTCGGCGAGAGAGAGCTTGGCGGAAACGGTGTCGACACAGTCGAGTACGAGGTCGACGCGCTCAAACGGAAACCGATCGGCCGTTTCCGGAAGGTAGAACATGGGGTAGGCTGTAATTTCGATCTCGGGGCGAATCGAAAGCGCGCGCGCCCGCGCGACGTCGGTTTTCCGACGTCCGATTGCATCCCGTGTCGCTAAAAGCTGGCGGTTGAGGTTGGTGGTATCAAAAACATCGGCGTCGACGAGATGGAGTGCACCGATGCCGGCACGCGTCAGCGCCTCCAGCGCATACCCGCCGACGCCGCCCAGGCCGAATAGGGCAACGGAGGCACGGGCCAATCGGGCGACGGCGTCCGGGCCGATGATTCGTTCGGTTCGTGTGAAAAATGAAGTCATGGGTTGTCGCTTTCTGTTATCTTCTGTTTATGCTTATTTTCATTTCTGTTTTTCGAGCGGGAGGCGGAGAACAATTTCCACGCGCGGGAAAAATTCCGAGCGGGAGGCGGAGAAAACAAAGACGCCTTGCACGGCATATCCGGCAAAGCGTCATTCGTGGTGCTCATTTTTTTTCACTTCCTTGATGCCCCGTCGCGCCAGAACCGCGGGGATGGTTCGAAAGAAAATGGCGCAGTCCGTTCGAAAACAGATCGAGTGAACATATTCGCTGTCCAAGGCGGCTTTTTCCTCATTGCCCAGCTGATCGCGCCCATTGATCTGAGCCAATCCGGTAATGCCGGGCTTCACCGCGTATACACCCAGCTTTTTCCGCAGCTCAATCAGCTCGGTTTCCTGAAGAATGACAGGACGCGGGCCGATGAAGCTCATGTCCCCGATCCAGATGTTGTAGAGCTGAGGGATTTCATCGATGCTCGTGATGCGCAGAAGTCGGCCGAGTCGGGAAATATAGGCGTCGCTGTCCAATGCCTCCGTAGCGACATTGGGCGGCGCGGAAGAGGACATCGAGCGCAGCTTGTAGATGGTGAAGGGCTTTGCGTCCTTGCCGCAGCGCAGCTGCCGGAACAGAATCGGCTCTCGAAAATGTTCAATTTTCATCGCGATGGCGGCGAGCAGCAGAAATGGGCTCGTCAGAATCAGCAGAACCGTACTGAGCAGCACATCGATTATTCGCTTAATATATTTTTCGTACATAGAAGCTCCTACCGCATTCGATGCATGGAATGGGATTTTCTTTTCCCATTTTACCACAAGTCCCACTCATTCAAA
>JAEXCD010000085.1 GCA_023393715.1 Bacillota bacterium | reverse complement strand
ACTTAATGGATTATGACTGGAATCGCAAGAAGATCAAATTCATCATCGGGTATCGCGACGACACGCAGGCCATTATGAGCGGCAATTCCGTCAAGACCTACAAGGAGCTGCCGGCGAAATATTACGGTCGCTTGCAGAGTCCTCATTCCCTGTCGGGAATGGGCGTCTATATCTCTATGGAAATGGCGGATCAGATCGACAAGGAAAGAGCGGAGCTCGAACGAAAGCAGAGTCAGGCGGCCGGAGAGACTGCGCTGAAGACAAACCGTAAAAAAGAGGTCTACTATTCGCGCGTCCTCGTCATGGCAGACAAGATGGAAAACGTCGACGAGCTGAAAACGACGATTACCGACACATACAGTCTCAGCGTGTACAACGAATCGGAATTTATCAAATCGCAGCAATCCGCGACACAGAGCATCCAGCTCCTTCTGGGCGGCATCGGCGCCATCGCCATGATCGTCGCCGCAATCGGCATTACGAATACCATGCTGATGTCGATTTACGAACGGACAAAGGAAATCGGCGTTCTGAAGGTGATCGGGGCACGGATCAAGGATATTCGGCGCCTCTTCCTCATGGAGGCCGGCCTGATCGGCGTGATCGGCGGCACACTTGGCGTCCTCGTGTCGTATGGAGCGTCATCGGTCATCAATTCGCTTACGGCATCGCAGATGAGCGCCGGATTTGCTTCCGAAGGCCTGAGCTATATCCCGGTCGGACTTGTCATCATCGGCATCGCGTTCTCCGGGGCGGTAGGCCTTTTAGCCGGGTATATGCCGGCGCGGCGTGCAACGCGCCTGTCGGCGATTGAAGCGCTTCGAACAAATTGATGCGGCTGCGGCGGCAGCAGCGTAAATTACAATCCCTCTCGGTCGCGGAATGTGTTATGATTTGATTCAGCGATCGGGAGGGTTTATTCATGAATGAGATAGATCATGTGAGCGCCGTGATATCGGCGGCCGGACGAGGCAGCCGCATGGGCTGGGAGCGAAATAAATTATTGCTGCCCCTTTCGGGGAAAAGCATTTTGCAAAGAACGCTGGAGGCACTGACGGAGGTTCGGGAAATCGATCATTTTGTTCTTGTCATCCGACCGGAGGACGAGGCCACCGTGCGGGAGGAAATTTTGTCCGGGATCAAAGCGCTGACGCGGGAGCGCGTAACGCTCTGCTTTGGCGGAGATACGCGGGAGGCTTCGACGTGGTGCGGCTTACAGCATCTTCCTGAGGAGGCGCGAACGGTTTTGATCCACGATGGGGCGCGGCCCTTCGTCGAGCCGGATCTGATCCGTACCATGCTTTTCGAGATGGCGCAGACGGCGGCGGACGGTGTGATCTGTGCGGTTCCGGTCAAGGATACGATCAAGGTGGTGCAGCACGGCGTTGTGGAGACGACGCCGAGGAGATCGAGCCTTTATGCGGTACAGACGCCGCAGATTTTCCGGCGCAGCGTACTGCAAAGAGCATACGCAAAGGCGCGCGGCGAAGAGGTGGAGACGACGGACGACGCGCAGATTGTTGAAATTTTCGGGGGAACCGTACACGTCGTCGAGGGAAGCTATTCAAACATCAAAATTACGACGCCGGAGGATCTTCTGCTGGGCGAGACGATTTTAAGGGAAAGAGAGGGAGGATATGCGTTACCCGCGAACGGGGATCGGTTATGACGTACACGAGCTGGCGGAAAACCGGCGGCTCATATTAGGCGGAGTGGAAATCGACTTTGAACGGGGCCTTCTCGGGCACTCCGATGCGGACGTCCTGGTACATGCCGTGATGGACGCGATCTGCGGGGCGTTGAAATTGGGCGATATCGGCAAGCTGTTTCCCGATACCGACATGCAGTACAAGGATATATCGTCGCTTATTCTGCTCGAGCGCGTGCGGGAGCGTATGGACGCTCTTCGATACGAAATCGGCAATGTGGATGCGATCGTCTGCGCGCAGCGTCCGAAGCTTGCGCCGCATACCGAACAGATGTGCGCAAACATTGCCCGGGCGCTGGGCTGCAGCGCCGACCGAATTTCCGTGAAGGCGACGACGACGGAAAAGCTGGGCTTTGTCGGGCGCGAAGAGGGCATGTCGAGCTATGCGTCCGTGCTTCTGTGGCCGAAGGAAGAGGTTGCGAACTGACAAAAACTGTGCTATTGTAGTAAAAAATAAATAGACACCTTATGAAGAGCGGCGGAGGGACAGGCCCTGTGAAGCCCGGCAACCTATTGAGTTAGGTGCCAAATCCTGCAGGTAACTGGAAGATGAGGTTTTGAATGCTTGTCCTCCGGGACAGGCTTTTTTTATCCTCGAATGATGAACTCTCGGAATGAGAAAGGAGAAAATATGAAACATTTATTTACGTCGGAATCGGTGACAGAGGGACATCCCGATAAGCTGTGCGATCAGGTATCCGATGCGGTGCTGGATGCGATTATTGCGCAGGATCCGCAGGCGCGCGTGGCGTGCGAAAGCTTTGTGACGACGGGCGTCGTTTTCGTAATGGGCGAGATTACGACAAGCGCCTATGTCGATATTCCAAAAGTTGTACGAGACACGGTGCGCGAAATCGGTTATACTGGATCGGATGTAGGTTTTGATTCGGATACGTGTGGCGTGGTGACGTCGATCAATGAGCAGTCGGCGGATATTGCGCTCGGGGTCAACCGGGCATTGGAGGCCAAGTCGGGCAATGAAGATCGTTACGATCTCATCGGCGCAGGAGATCAGGGGATGGTGTTTGGCTATGCCACAAAGGAGACGGAATCCTTCCTTCCCCTGCCGATTTTTCTGGCACACGGGCTGTCAAAGCGCCTCGCAGAGGTGCGCAAGGCCGGCGTCGTCAAGCATCTGCGCCCGGACGGCAAGACGCAGGTCACCGTCGAGTACGAGGATGACAAGCCGCTTCGCGTCGATACGATTCTGATTTCGACGCAGCACGATGCCGAGGTGACGCACGGAGAACTGGAGCGTGCGCTTTGGGAGCATGTCGTGCGCCCGGTCATTGCGGAAGGCCTGCTCGACGAGCGGACGAAATTTTTCGTAAATCCGACGGGACGCTTTGAAAAGGGCGGCCCGCAGGCGGATACGGGCCTGACGGGACGGAAGATTATCGTCGATACCTATGGCGGATTTTCGCGTTCCGGCGGCGGCGCATTCTCGGGAAAAGATCCCACAAAGGTCGATCGATCGGCCAGCTACTATGCCCGTTATATCGCCAAAAATCTGGCGGCGGCGGGCTTGTGCGAGCGCGTCGAGGTGGGCGTCGCCTATGCCATCGGCGTGGCAAAGCCGTTGTCGCTGTATGTCGACAGCTTCGGGACGAGCCGGTTGACCAATGAACAGCTGGTCGAGGTCGTCCAGTCGGTGTTCGACCTGCGCCCCGCGGCGATCATCGATCAGCTCGATCTGCGCCGCCCGATCTACAGACAGACGGCCGCGTACGGGCATTTCGGGCGCAATGATCTCGACCTGCCGTGGGAACGCACGGATCGCGTAGAAGAATTAAAAGGTTGGTTCGCTTCATAAAAAGATGGACGTTTCGCAAGCCCCGTCGCCCTTTCGGGGTGGCGGGGCTTTTCATCGGGTGTACTCCGAGGGCACTCGGAAGGAGGTGTTATGTCTGCAATTCAGGTCTACAGTGAAATTGATTCGCTGCGGGAAGTATTACTTCACCGCCCCGGCGAGGAGCTGCTGAACTTAACGCCGGGGATGTTGGGCGAGCTGCTGTTCGACGACATTCCCTATCTCAGGCAGGCGCAGCGGGAGCACGATGCCTTCAGCGAGATTCTGCGCGGACAGGGAGTAAAGGTGACGTATCTCGTCGATCTCCTGGTTGAGGTTTTCGAGGCAAAGCCGGAGCTCGTTGAACCGTTTCTGCGTCAGTTTATACGGGAGGGCGATGTGCGCATTCCGTATTATCAGGACGCGCTGCTCGATTATTTTCGCTCGTCTGAGGATGTTCGTCAGATGATTCACCGGACGATGATGGGTGTGACGCTCAGAGATCTCGATCTGCCGAAGCGCGAGCACCTCGAATTGGTGGAGCTCATCGGCGCACGGTCCATCTTTCTTCTCGATCCGATCCCCAATCTTTACTTTACGCGCGATATGCTGTCGACGATGGGTGCGGGCGTCGTAATTCCCCGGATGTTTTCTCAGACGAGAAGCCGCGAAACCATCTATACCTCGCTCATTTTTCACGAGCATCCCCGATTTTGCGGTCAGGTTCCGGAATTTTACAACCGGGACAGCGAATTCAATATCGAGGGCGGGGATATTCTGAACCTGCGCGAGGATCTCATTGCCGTGGGCATTTCACAGCGCACCTCACCAGAGGCCGTTCAGCAGCTGGCGAATACCCTGTTCTATCATTCGAATTCGCCGATCCGGAAAATTCTGGCGATCCGAATCCCGAATACGCGTGCGTTTATGCATTTGGACACCGTGTTTACGCAGATTGATCACGACGCCTTTACATACCATCCGGGAATGATGGAGAATCTTCGATTCTTTGTGCTCCGGGATCGGGACGGGCATATCGATATTCAGGAATCCGAGGGCTCGCTGGAGGAGATGCTGCGAAGCAATCTGGATTTGACGAGGGTGCGTCTGTTTCCCTGCGGAGGCGGCGACCGCATCGCAGCCGAACGAGAGCAATGGAACGACGGCTCCAACACTCTGGCGATTGCTCCGGGAACCATTATCACGTACGACCGGAATGAGCGAACCAACGCGTTGCTTGAGGAATCGGGCTTCACGGTTCTCGAAATGCCCAGCTTTGAATTATCGCGCGGACGCGGGGGCCCACGCTGTATGTCGATGCCGTTGATCCGTGGAAAACAGCAATGATTTTCTGCAGAGTGCGGAGAGAATCTGTTACAATAAAAAAAGAAGCGATGCTTCGTCGGAGTCAGTTGCAGAGCGGATATCGTCCGCGGAAAGTTAAAAATAGTGAGGTTGACCATGCCAGTAAATTTACAGGGAAAAAGTTTTTTGAAGCTGCTCGATTTTACCGGTGATGAGATTCGCTATCTCATCGACCTGAGTGCGCATTTCAAGCAGTTGAAGCGGACGGGCACGCCGCATCGTATTTTAGAAGGCAAAAACATTGTGCTGCTCTTTGAGAAGACCTCGACGCGCACGCGCTGTTCCTTTGAAGTTGCCGGAAGTGATCTGGGCATGGGCGTGACCTATCTTGATCCGGGTTCGAGCCAGATGGGCCACAAAGAGAGCATTGCCGATACGGCGAAGGTGCTCGGCCGCCTGTACGACGGGATCGAATACCGCGGCTTCAGTCAGGACATCGTCGAGGAGCTTGCGGCGAATGCGGGCGTTCCCGTGTGGAACGGCCTGACGGATGAATTTCATCCGACGCAGATGATTGCGGATATGCTGACGATGCGGGAGGAGTTTGGCGAGCTGCGCGGCCGCAGCCTGACGTTTATGGGCGATTGTCGAAACAATGTCTCCAATTCGCTGATGGTCGTCTGCGCCAAGCTCGGAGTCAACTACACCGCCTGCGGTCCGAAGGAGCTGTGGCCGGAGAGTGAGCTCGTTTCGCAGTGTCAGGTGATTGCGGCGGAGAATGGCTGCACGATTCGTCTGACCGAGGATATCGACGAGGGGGTCGAGGGCGTCGACGCAATCTATACCGACATCTGGGTATCGATGGGTGAGCCGAAGGAGCTGTGGGCGGAGCGTATTCGCCTGCTGAAGCCGTACCAGGTGACCGAGCAGGTGATGAGCATGGCCGGGGAACGCTCGATTTTCATGCACTGCCTGCCAAGCTTTCACGATCGCAATACCGTCGTCGGCGAACAGGTATTCGAGCAGTTCGGCCTCTCCGAGTTAGAGGTGTGCGACAGCGTGTTTTCCGGAAAGCAATCGCGCGTCTTCGACGAGGCGGAAAACCGGATGCATACGATTAAGGCCGTCATGGCTGCGACATTAAAGTAGGGTGTCATGGCCTATTTTCGGAAAAATATGGCCGTTGATCTGGGCACGACAAGCGTTTTGGTCTTTAGCCGCGCGCAGGGCGTCATTTTGAACGAGCCCTCGGTTGTGGCCATCGATTCCTATACGGACAAGATCGTTGCCGTAGGTCAGGAGGCAAAGGAAATGCTGGGGCGAACGCCGGGAAATATCGTCGCCCAACGTCCGCTGCGGGACGGTGTGATCGCGGATTATCGCTCGACGGAGCGCATGCTGAAATATTTCATTCGAAAGGCGGGCGGGAAGACGCTGCTGCGGCCGGACATCATCGTGTGTATTCCCTCTCAGGCCACGCAGGTACAGAAGCGCGCGGTCATTCAGGCGGCCACCGCCGCCGGGGCGCACCACACGTATCTCATCGAAGAGCCGCTCGCTGCGGCGATCGGTTCCGGCGTCGACATCGCCGATCCCGGCGGAAATCTGATTATCGACATTGGCGGAGGCACGACGGACGTCGCCCTGATTTCGCTGGGCGGCATCGTATTGTCTCAGTCGATTCGCGTAGCGGGAGACGAGTGCGATCGGGCGATCAGCGAGTATATTCGCCGAAAGTACAATATCGTCATCGGCGAACGAACCTCGGAAGAGATCAAAATTCGCCTGGGCTCGTCCGTGAACGAGGGCTTTGAAGAAACGATTGAAGTGAAAGGGCGCAGTCTTCAGGACGGTCTGCCCGTACACGTCTATGTCAGCTCGATGGATATCGCCGAGGCGCTTTCGGAGCCGATCGAGCGCATCGTAGACACGGTTCATCAGGTGCTGTCCGATACTCCGCCGGAATTGGCGTCCGATCTCTTTGATCGAGGCGTGCTGCTCACGGGCGGCGGTTCCCTCCTGCGCGGATTGGACGCGAAGATTCAGTCGCGCATCGGCATTGAGGTTCGCTATTCGGATAATCCGGTTACCGCGGTGGTTCGGGGGACGGGGCGCGCCCTGGCCTGGATAAAAAAACTGAACCCGGGGGATGAAATTCTGGCGGAAAATACGCGCCGTCAGATCATGAGCCGGGAAAGCCTGCGGAAGCGATAAAAAATTTCAAAAAAAGTTGAATTTGCTGTTTGAAATAAAAAGGTGCGGGTAATAGAGGAATACCAGGAAGAAAGGGGTGAGTCCTTTGGGATGTGAATGTTCTTTCTTGGGGGAAGCACCGACTTCCCCCGAGACAAAAAAAGTCGGGAAATAGCACCGGATTGTGTGCGGGGCATCGTAGCCCGCCAGTTGTCATCCTTGAATGAGGGTGTGCCGTATCGGCTGTTTGAGATGTAGATGCTGAGTAGATTCTTCAGGAAATGTGATTGAACAGTTCCGCGAAACGTCTGTTTCGAGTTGATGATAAATACTAACTGGTAGAAGCGATCACTTGAAGCCGAGTACGGAATCCCGATGACAATTTCATAGTGCAGAGAAGGATCGCAGGGGATCGTTGGCCGGAGTTATGCCGTCGATTCGAGCGAGGAAGGAAGAACACGTAAGAAGTATTCACGCATAGGCGTGTGATCCGGATCAGTTGGTAAGGCGTCCGCCGGTGGAGCGGGCGCCTTTCTGCTGTCGTTTTTCAGGAGGGGAAAATGGATTTCAGAGAGAAGCGGTATGATGTATTTCATATGTTCGACAAACAATGGGCGCTGTTGACTGCGGGGCGCCCGGAGAAGTACAACACCATGACGATCAGCTGGGGGAGCCTCGGCACGTTATGGGGTCCCGCAGGACAGGGAAAGCCCATTGCGACGGTATATGTAAAGCCGGCCCGTTTTACGCATCAGTTTTTAGAGGAAGGTGAATTTTTCACCATCAGCTTTTTCCCCTCTGAATTTCGAAAGGATTTGGCACTGTTGGGCACAAAATCGGGAAGAGACGGCGACAAGGTCGCCGAGACATCGCTGACGCCAAGGGCATTGGGCCAGGCCGTCGCCTTTGAGGAGGCCGAACGGATTTTTGTCTGCCGGAAAATCTATGCGCAGGATTTTGACCGCGCCCGGATTCCGGATGCGGTCGTTGAGCAATATTACCGCTGCGAGGCTCCTCATACCTGCTACATCGGCGAAATTATCGATGTGCTGTCGAAGGAGCGCGATACAGAGCGCGTCTGACAAGGGTGCGGCGGCGCGCTTTGCCGCGCCGCCGCATCACAT
>JAEXCD010000078.1 GCA_023393715.1 Bacillota bacterium | reverse complement strand
GGATACAGTTTCCTGATTGCCGCAACAATTTCCGGCCTTAATGTATTCTCTCTAATGAATAAGGCCGGCGAGCTATCTGCCTTATAGCTCTTATCAAACCCGATATCGCCTTCCGCAAACTTTGCGGAGAACGGCACGATAGCGGACAAATCCCAGGGGCCTATATCATTCAACATGTGCTGATTGTGATCGTGGGTAATCGAAGTGACCAGGTTTATACAATCCTGCAGAAGCAACGCGGTGCCTTTTTCATTCTCGACTTCGACTAAGAAGCTTGAATCGCTAATTCTGAAAGGCACATAAAACTGCCAAAGCTCATCGACTCTTTTTTCGAGATTTTGTTCCTTAAAGGCATTTGGTCTTAAGGCGGCAAACCGTAAAATAACACGCTTTGCTTCTTCTCTGGAAACGGAAAACGGAATGGCGAAATGGGGGAATAAATCATCGCCATTATCAATTACTTCATAAGACCTGTAGGCCTTTGATTGAAGGATCTCGTCTTTGATAAACTTATTGCTGCAGTAATCACAATGCCAAATATTTTGGGAAGCAAAAGCCTCGACCTGAGCGCCGCATATGGGGCAACTATGAATCAGGAGTTCTCTTGTGCTATAGCTTTGCCTTTGTTGGTGATTGAGAAACTTTTGTTTGATAGCATACTGCCAGTTGCTATCCGGCTTCCAGCCGTCTCCATGACTCATGTCGCGGTGCTCACCAAGATGATCCAGGAAGTAGCACTCCTGTTCAACAGTGACTGGGAGGTGATCGAGGTGAAAGGATGTCTCTTCAACGCCATCATCGCCTTCATAAGGCATTACATTTCCGCAGTGCGAACAAGAAAATCCGTTTTGCGCGGCATCATAGTAAGCGGGCGCTGAACAAGCGTTACATTTCATGGCTTTAAACTTCAAACGATTTTTTTCTTCTGGCATAATTTTCTCCTGTCCGATAGCCGTCCGTTATTGTGTCCTATTTTGTATTCTTTTAACACGATGCTTTTGTCGAGGCGCAAATCATTTATCGTATCTCTTTGCGTTTTATTTCTGACATTCATCCAGCGCGCCGGATTCTTCGAGAAGGTCGTTTTGAAGTCATGATCCCTACGCGATACCCCTCCTTTGGCGCCATTATAGGACACAAAGTACAGCGGCGCAATGCCATTATTAAAAAGTTTATAAAAAGCAGACAATAATACAATCATTGAAATCAATAAAGAGGTTAATCGGTGGAGCGAAAGAAGAGATCACAGCTGCTCTATCGCGCCGCACAGAAACAGCAAAAAAGAAATACGCTGCATACCGTGAACAAAAGTGAGCGCCGAAGTGACCGCCGAAAGCAAAAAAATGCGCAAATGGATCTTGACACCGCAGGATTCTTGGGGTAGGATAGGGGCGAAACCGGAAACGTTACCGGTAGCGTTTCCGGGAAAACGATAAGCAACCCGCGTGAGGGAGTGTGCAAATCGCGTGAGCGGATGCGCAAACCGCACAGAGGGATGCGCCAACCGAGCCGGAGACACTGCGCCGAAATGGGTACATTGAGTCAAAGGGTTGTGTCGGGCGGCATAAGCTCATCCCGGGGGTGCGAAACGTGCCGGAGGGACAGAAATGCCGAAGGGCAGGAGGATGAAAGAAAGAGAGGCGGGCTGTGACGATCAAAGATGTGGCAGAGTATAGCGGCGTTTCCGTCAGCACGGTCTCTCGGGTGCTCAACAATCATCCGGATGTCAGCGACGCGGTGCGGCTTCGCGTGATGAAGGCGGTAAAAAAGCTGCACTATGTGCCGAACAGCAGCGCGCGGGATCTCGTGCGAACGCAGACGGATACCGTCGGGTTGGTCGTTCGCGGGATAGGAAATCCTTTTTTCTCTGCGGTCATGCAGTCGGTCGAGCAGTCGGTAATGCGTGCGGGCTATACGCTGGTGACGCACCAGATCGGCTCGAAGGACGATGAATTGGCGGCGGCGGCGAGCCTGGCACGCTCGAAGAAGCTGCGCGGCCTGATCCTGCTGGGCGGGTGCTTTGATTACTCGCCGGAGCAGGTGGAGACGCTCAGTATTCCGTTTGTCTGCTGCTCGTACACAAATACGTTTGGCAGCCTCGCGAAGGAGGCCTATTCCTCGGTATCGATCGACGATCAAAAGGAAGCGTTCCGGGCAGTTCGCTACCTGACCGAGCGCGGCCACCGAAAAATTGCGGTGCTGCTTAATTCAAAGGACGACCGTTCGATCAGTGAGCTGCGCTACCGGGGCTATGTCGAGGCGCTGCGCGAGGCGGGGATCGAACTCGACGAGGGGTTGGTTGAGGAAACCGGCACCTTCGCCATGAAGGATGCGTATGAGGGGGCATGCCGCCTGATTCAGCGCAGACAGGACTTCACGGCATTGTTTGTGATCGCGGATTCCATGGCGATTGCGGCGATGAAGGCGCTCCACGATGCGCAGCGTGCGGTACCGGAGGATTGCTCCGTCATTGCAATCGACGGCATTTCGGCCTCGCTGTATACCGTTCCGACGCTGACCACTCTGATTCAGCCGGCTGAGCGGATGGGAGAAAGCTCCGTCGCGATTTTGCTCGACATGCTCAACGGGCAGGGAGCAAATCGGCAGATTCAGCTCGATACGGCGCTTCAGATCGGACAGAGCGTGCGAAGGTGCGATGAAGGGTCTCGCTGAACGGGCTCGACCTGAAACGAAGCGGCAAAAAGTAAGTGCGATAGAGGGCCTCGCCGAACGGAATGGATCTGAAATGGGCCGGCGAAAAGGCAAATGCAAAAAATGCGTGAGATGTTCCCACCGAAAAAAATCGGTGTGAAATAAAGTAGGAAAGCATAGCTCAATTATAAGGAAAAAGAAAGGGAGAACCAGCACATGAAGAAAACATTTGCAGTTTTGCTCGCTGCGCTCATGAGCCTTGGCTTATTGACCGCATGCGGCGGAGCAAACACAAAAGGCGAAAGCAGCAATAGCGAGAGCAGCACAGCCGCATCCGACGGGAAGAGCGGAGAGGTATACTACCTCAACTTCAAGCCGGAGCAGGATGAAGCGTGGCAGAATTTGGCAAAGAAGTATACGGAAGAGACCGGCGTACCGGTAACGGTGGTTACGGCGGCGTCGAACACGTATGAACAGCAGCTGATGAGCGAAATGGCGAAGAGCAACCCGCCGACGCTGTTCCAGGTCAACGGGCCGATCGGGCTGGCGAACTGGAAGGATTACTGCTACGATCTGACGGGCTCGGATATTCTGGGTCAGCTGACGTCGGATTCCTTTGCGCTGAAGGAAGGCGATCAGACGCTGGGTGTGGCGTATGTCGTCGAGTCGTACGGCATTATCGTCAACAAGACGCTGCTGGAGAAAGCCGGATATAAGGTAGAGGACATTCAGTCGTTTGCGGATCTGAAGAAGGTTGCCGAGGATATCACGGCGCGCAAGGCGGAGCTTGGCTTTGCGGCATTCACCTCAGCCGGTATGGATGGCTCGTCGAACTGGCGCTACCAGACGCACCTTGCAAACCTGCCGATTCATTTCGAGTATGAGGACCAGGGCATCAGCGCAAGCAAGAAGATCGAAGGAAAGTATCTGCCGAACTATAAGGACATTTTTGACCTGTACATCAACAACTCGACCTGTGAGCCGGCTGCATTGGCGGGCAAGACGGGCGATGATTCCCGAAATGAATTCCTGGGCGGACAGGCGGTATTCTTCCAGAACGGTTCCTGGGAATACGGCAATCTCGTCGGCGAAGGCAAGCCGTTCACGGATGCCGATCTGGCCATGATTCCGATTTATATCGGCGCCGGAGATGAAGCGAAGCAGGGTCTGTGCACGGGCACGGAGAACTTCTGGTGCGTCAACAAATCGGCATCGGAAGAGAACATTAAGGCGACGCTGGATTTCATCAACTGGTGCGTCACGTCCGAGACGGGCACCAAGGCGATGGCGGAAGAAATGAACTTTGTCATCCCGTTCAAAGCGGCTCAGGAATCGCCGAACCTGTTTGTAAAGCAGGATAAGGAAATGACCGCCGCCGGCAAGACGCCGGTTCGCTGGGACTTCGGAACGATTCCCTCTCAGACGTGGAAGGATGAACTCGCCTCCGCGCTGACGGCCTACACGGCAGGCACGGGCACCTGGGACGATGTCGTCAACAAGTTCGTTGCGGGCTGGGAGAGCGAATACGCCGTTCAACAGTAGTTTGAGTCACCCGAAGACGCAAAACGGGGTGGGCATCCGCCCGCCTCGTTTTTCTTAAACAAGAAGGAGTATCCACATGGAACGAGCGATACGGAAGTATTGGCCCATCTTCGTGATTCCAACGTTTGCGGCCTTTCTGATCGGCTTTGTCTGGCCCTTTTTGCAGGGGTTGTACCTTTCGTTTTGTCAATTTATTACGATTGACCGGGCGAACTTTAACGGAATACAGAATTATGTGTTTGCATTTGGCGAAGCGGATTTCTTTCACTCATTCTGGTTCACAGCGTTGTTTACGGTCGTATCAACGGTGTGCATCAACGTTGCCGCACTCGCCATCGCCCTGGCGCTGACGCGCGGCATCAAGGGAACGAACCTGTTTCGATCCGTCTTTTTCATGCCGAACCTCATCGGCGGCATTGTGTTGGGCTATATCTGGCAGATTCTTTTCAACTGTCTGCTGACGATTTTGGGCAAGCCGCTCATTTCGCTGTACGCGCCATACGGCTTTATCGGACTCATCATTTTGATGTGCTGGCAGCAGATCGGTTATATGATGATCATCTACATCGCGGGGCTGCAGTCGATCCCGAACGATTACATTGAAGCCGCACGCATCGACGGCGCGAGTGAACGCCAGATCCTGTGGCGCGTCAAGCTGCCGAATCTGATGCCGTCGATTACGATTTGTACCTTCCTCAGCCTGACCAACGGGTTTAAGCTGTTCGACCAGAACCTGGCGCTGACCGGCGGCGATCCGGCGCACCAGACCGAGATGCTGGCGCTGAATATTTACCAGACATTCTACGGTCGCTCCGGCCCGCAGTGGAAGGGCTACGGACAGGCAAAGGCTGTGATCTTCTGCATCCTGGTCATCGCCATATCCCTGATACAGCTGAAATCGACGCGCTCAAAGGAGGTGCAGCAATAATGGCACGGACGAAAAAATGGAAAAATCGCATCACCTCGATTATTTTGGGCGTGCTGTGCATTGCCTGGGTGTACCCGGTATTTATGATCCTGTTTAACTCCCTGAAAAAGGAGGGGGCGGTCACGACGGGCGGCGCGTTTGAGCTGCCGACGGCGCAGACGTTCGGCGGATTGGAAAATTATGCGAATACCCTGACGGCAAAGGGCTTT
>JAEXCD010000063.1 GCA_023393715.1 Bacillota bacterium | reverse complement strand
AGATACTGCAGCGTGTTGTCGATGGTCAGGCGCACATTGTTGCCGATACCGGCGTCGAGCACCTGTCCTTTCAGCCACGCGATCGGATTTTCGCTTTGAACATTGAGCAGATACGAGTTGTACTTCGCCTCTAATCCGCTTTTTCCATACACCGACGAGTTGTAACCGATGATGGAGGAATACATATACGGATGATTCGAATAGCGCGTAAACGTTCCATCCTCCGCTTGCTCCCGCGAAATGATCTCGTGCCCGTTTCGATCGAGAAAGAGTCCGCGCGCTACCTTTGATTCGTCCACCCAGTTGCGCATGTTGTACGCGTGATCCCGAAGCCGCGGTGCCTCTATGAGCTCAAAATAGCACAGGTAGAGCACCATGCCCAAAAACGCGGCCAAAAACAGCGTCAGAAGAAACGACAGTCTTTTTTTACTTCGCAGCATCGACGCCTCCTATTCCAGCTGATCGGAGCTGACCTGCAGCACGGCCAGCAGTCCAAAGCTCGCCAGCAGCGAGGAACCGCCCGCCGTCATAAAGGGAATGGTAATTCCGGTAAGGGGAATGACCTTCATCACCCCCCCAAACATGATGAGCGCCTGAGCCGCAAACAGTACGGCGCTTGCCAGCGCGAGGCAGCTGTAAAAATCGCGCTCCTGATTCATTGCGATTTTAATGCCGCGATACACCAGCAGCAGGAACAGGAGAATGACGCAAATCCCCATAAACGCGCCCATTTCTTCGACGACGGACGCAAAAATAAAGTCGGAATATCCGAGCGGAATGGTATCCGGCTTCCCCAGGCCCAGACCTGTCCCGAAAAATCCTCCGGCAGCCAGTCCGAACAGAGACTGTACGATCTGATAGCCCTTGTCGTTGATGTCCTGCCACGGATCGAGCCACAGATCAAAGCGCACCCGCACGTGGGCGAACAGAATATAGCCCACAGCCATCCCCGCGCAGGCCAGTGCGATGTTCAGCAAAATCAGCTTCCAGTTCTTTTCATATGCGATTTGTGACGACAGCAGTACCAGAAAGAACACGGTCGCCGTCCCCAGCTCGCGCTGCAAAAAAAACAGACCGATCAAAAGGTACGTTCCCGCCATCAGGGACCATCTGCCAAACAGACTCTTTTGGTGCGCCTCATAATTTTGGAACCACGACGCAACATAAAATACAAAGGGAATCTTGGCAAATTCCGAAGGCTGAACCAAAACGCCGCCGATGCTGATCCAGTTCCGCGCGCCGCCGATTTCCCGGCCCAGTACAAGCGTAATGAGAAACAGCGAAAGCGCGGCGAGATAAAAGAACAGCGTCTTCCCCGCCCAAAAGCGATTTGTTTTTTTCAAAAAAAGGTACACGATGAAAAAGAACAGTACGCCGATCATGTACATCATCACCTGCCGCAATCCCAGCGCGGCGTCGATTCGGAATATCATAATGACGCCGATCGAAAAAAGCAGGTTCACAATCAGCAGCAGGTACCGATCTCCACGCATCCACCGATTGACGACGGAAGCGGATAAAAAGGTCAGCACAAGTAAGCCGACGGCAAAGCCCACACTTTTTTCATCAATCTGTCCGATGTGCAGAATCAGCACCAAAAACATGGACAACAGCTGAAAGAGCAGCGTCAGCCATTTCCCATTCGAGTAAAAGCCATCCGGAAGCCTGCTGCGCATTCGTCCAGACAGCATCCGCTTATTTTTCATGCTCCGCTCCATTCACAAACGCAAAGTCCAAATCTCCGAGCGTTACCAGATCGCGCGTTTTGAGCTCGATCGGCTGCTTGAGCGAGCGCTCATTGACGAGCGTCGGGTTCGTCGCCCCGAGATCGTCAATAAAAAACCGACCGTTTTCACGAATGATGCGCGCCTGATACTTGCTCATCCGCGGATCCTTGATCACAATGGCGTTGTCATCCGCCCGCCCGATGGTCGTATTGTCCGACAGATAGTATTCGTTCCGCACCGGGAAATCATAATTCTGCGCATTGCTGAGCAGCTTAAGATACGCCGCCTCCGGCGCTTTCCGCTGCCACGTCGATCGGATATCCTGCGTGATCATCTTGACAATGGTGTAGATGAAGCTGAGGACGATCACGACGAAAACAAATTTAAGTACCGTAGACAAAATTGTATAGAGATCTATCTCTCCCACAATCTTGGAGAAAAAGATATGTTCTAATGCTGTAAATAACTCCCGCATCGGTGCCTCCTTACAAAAACGTTAGCTCATTATAGCATAAAAAAAAAGAACGAGACGGACATCCTTTCGCCCTTCCTCCTCTGAGCAGGCGGTACGACAAAGGAATATGCAGTACAACGAAAAAACGGCGTCTGCCTGCCGCAGATGCCGTTTTTTCCTGTTTATTTCATGCCGTTCAGGCATTCCCGCTCTTTTCGAAGCAGAAAGGCGCTCACTTCACCGCGTTCATACGGTCGCGGCATGCCTTTTCCATCAGATCCAGCTTGAGCTGTGCGTCCTCCGCCGTCTTTCCGACGACATACATATACAGCTTGATTTTTGGCTCCGTACCGGACGGACGAAGCGCATACCAGCTCTTATCGTCGTAGTAATACTTCAGCACATTCGATTTCGGAATTCCCGTTTCATCGCGGTCAAAATCAACGGTGCGAACGAGCTTCATCTTGCCGATCTGTTCAATTCCCTGAGCGCGGAAGCTTTCCATGATCCGGCCGATCAGCGCCTGTCCGTCCAGGCCCTCCAGAACGATGGAAATCAGACGCTCGTCATAGTGACCGTATTCCTGATAGAGATCCTCCAGGACGTCCAGCAGCGTCTTCCCCTGCTTTTTGTAAAAACCGGCCATTTCCGCAACCAACATGGCCGACGAAACGGCATCCTTATCCCGCACAAAGGTGCCATGGTTAAAGCCAATGCTCTCCTCAAACCCAAAGACATAGGTCTTCTCGCCCGTGCGGTCCCATTCATTGGCCGGTGCACAGATATTCTTGAATCCGGTGAGCACCTCAAACACCTCGACACCGTATTTCTCACAGATCGGTTTGATCAAATCGCCGGTTACAATGGATTTGATGACCGCCCCGTTTGCCGGAAGCGTACCCGCCGCACTCTTTTGCGTCAGAATGTAATTTACCAAAAGCGCACCGATGCGGTTGCCGTTTAAGAAAACATATTCGCCCTCTTTATTTCGCACCTCAAGCGCCGTTCGATCCGAATCGGGATCGGTGGCCAGCAGGAGATCCGCCCCAACCCGCTTGCCGAGTTCGATGCTGTACGCAAAGGCCTTGGGATCCTCCGGATTGGGATATCCGACCGTCGTAAAATCCGAGTCCGGCAGCTCCTGCTCGGGAACGACATAGACCTGCTCGAAGCCGCGCTGCGCTAAGATGCGGCGTACCAATTTATTGCCGCAGCCGTTCAGCGGAGAATAGACGATGCGGACACCCTTGTCGACCTCTTCGCCGTCATGAATGGTCAGCTTCAATACGTCCGAGACGTATTCCTCAATCACTTCATCCGGAACATACTCGATCAGCCTGCACTGCAGGCCTTCCGATAAGGGCATCTTCGGAATCGAAGCATAGCTCGTAACCTGCGCGATATTGTCCAGAATGCGATTGGCCATATCGTCCAAAATCTGCGAGCCCTCCTCGCCATAGGCCTTGTAGCCGTTATATTCGCGCGGATTGTGCGATGCAGTCACCATGACGCCGGCTATGGCGTGCAGCTTCCGAATCGTATAGGACAGCAGCGGCGTCGGCTGAATCTCGCGGTGAAGATAGACGTGAATACCGTGCGCCGCAAAAATTTCCGCAGTAAGCTCCGCAAATTCCCGGGACATGTGTCGGACATCGTACGCCAGCGCAATACCGCGCTTCTTTGCCTCTTCCCCCTCAGCTTCAATCGTGCGCGCAAAGCCTTCACTGGCCTGAGCCACGGTATACAAATTCATGCGGTTTGTTCCCGCGCCCAATTTTCCGCGAAGCCCCGCCGTACCGAATTTGAGATCCTGATAAAAGCGATCCAAAATTTCCGCATCATCTCCCTGAATGGCTAAAAGCTCCGCATGCGTCGCTTCATCGAAGCTGTCATCCCTGAGCCACGCCTCATATTTTTCCTTATAATCCATATTTTCCTCCTATCCTTCTGATACACCCTCATTGCTCCATCGAACAGTATACATCGTCGTCGAAATCGGCAAAAGCATCAGGCGCTGCTGCCCCTGTTCCAGATGCAGCGATTGCCTGTTCGATCGAATTCGCCCTTCTGTTCCGAAAAGCTTCCGTACATGGATCGTGTCTGCCGCGATACATTCGCGAAGCACGCTCAGATCGCACCACTTTTCTGTTCCGGCACTATTGTGAAATACGAGAATGCCCTCCTGCTCCGATTGCTCGTAAAACACCGAGATGACATGCTCGCTCCCCGACTCCAGAAAGTGCATTCGGCGTCGAATTTCTTCGCCCGTTTTCATCCGGAAAACTGAAAACTCCCGCCGCACCTCAATCAGATCGCGCACATAATGCACGAGCGCCTCCTCTTCCTTTTTTTTATTCCAATCGATGGCGTTAACGGAATAGGGCGCGTTATACGAATTGGCGTTCATCTTTTTACTTCGGCGAAATTCATTGCCCGCGTGAAAAAAGGGAATCCCCTGTGCCGTGAACAGGAGTCCAAACGCCAGCTTCGTCATCAGATCCCGCCGCTGCGCCGGTTTTGTCGAACGAAGCAGCTTATCCTCGAAGATCAGATTGTCATGTGCGTTAAAATAGTTGATTGTCCCGCAGGGATCCCGGAGCGTTCCCTTGTGCGCCGCATCGTAATCGATGGAACCGCAAAGCCCGGTCTCAATCGACATCCGTTCATCCACGCGCCCCTGAACAAAGCCCGGAAACGCGCCGTCGTTGTCGCCGCGAAGAGCATTGCGAAAGCGTTCGTTGAACAGCGCAATATCCATGTCGTTTTGCGCCGACCAGAGTGTCTGCTGCGACACGGGCAGGCTCGTCACTCCGCCCGACCACGGTTCTCCGTAAATGATCGTATTCGGATTGATTTCGCGCAGCCGCTTCACCGCTTCCTGCACCGTCTGACGGTCGATCAGCGCCATCAGATCAAACCGAAAACCGTCGATGTGGTATTCCCGCTGCCAGTAGAGCAGGGAATCGATGATAAAGCGCCGGCCCATCTCCCGTTCCGAAGCAAATTCATTGCCGCATCCGGAGCCATTGGAAAAATCGACCCCATCCGTGCGGTAATAGTACCCGGGAACCAGGACATTAAAATTGGAATACTTCGATCGGTACGTATGATTATATACGACATCCATGACTACGCCCATGCCCTGCCGGTGAATGTTGTGAACCATCCGCTTTAATTCGGCGATGCGCAGAACGGGATCCTCAGGATCGACCGAGTAGGTGCCCTCCGGAACATTGTATAGCTCCGGATCATACCCCCAGTTGTAATTGTCATCCTCCTCCGACAGCTCATCCGTGCTCAAAAAGTCATACATGGGCATGATATGCAAATGCGTAACGCCCAGTTCCTTCAGGTGGGAAAGCCCCGTCGTCATTCCCCGATGCTCGGTATGATTTTGCGTGAACGCCAAATACTTTCCGCGAAAGAAATTTTCGCTGCTCGGATCCTGTGTGAAATCGCCGATGTGCACCTCGTACAGCACGGCGTCCGACGGATGCACGGCACAGTAACCCCCTTCACGGAATCCCTCCGGATCCGTCCTGCTCAGATCGACGATGGCGCTTTTCGCGCTGTTCTTCGTCGACGAGATCGAATAGGGATCGGTCACCTCCTGTCCGTCGACCAGGTAGTTGTAAAACTGCCCGTGCAGATCGCCCGAAACGCATGTTTCAAATGTTCCGTCCGGCTGCTTTTCCATATCGATCAGCCGGCGGCGCACGGCGTTCGCCTGTTCGTACAGAGCCAGGCGCACCGACTGCTGCGTCGGCGCCCACACGCGAAAGGCGGAACGCTCCCGCGAATAGCAAAGTCCCAACTGCTTCTGCGTCGCAGGATAGCTTGCCGGATCAATTGTCTGTTCGTGATTCATTTCGTTTTCCACCTCTCAGTCAAATGCGCGCCCGTTGCTCATAAATCGGAAGCTCCCATACGCCTTCCCCGTAACCGAGCAGCGTCATTTTCATCGAAAACGCCCCCGAATGGGCGATGTTTTGCAGCGAACGGCGATTCCATGTGCGCTCTGCAAAGAAATCCTGCTCCATTTGTCGTTTGACATCGATGTAATCCGGCAGCTCCTCAAGGACAAAAAAGCTGTCGTCATAGCGAAGGAGCAGATCGTACAGCCTGTGGAAATCATAGCGCAGAAAATCGGAGCTGCTGTTCAGGAGACGGTTCAGCGTTTCCCGAACGGCCGGCTGCTCCGCAAAAAGCCGTTCGACGCGGTTTGGCTGATGCAGGCGGCGCTGGTTTTCCGCTACGCTGCGGCCGAATGGGTAGCACGCCTCTTTGGGAAGGTGCTCCACAAAGTCCACCCCCAACCCGGCGCGCGAGGTACAGTTGAGCGCGCCGTTCATCATCGCTTTAATGCCGGTCGTTCCGCAGGGCTCGCGGTCGGCAAATCCCAGATTTTCGTAGATGTCACACGCCGGCAATAGCTTTTGCAGCAGGGATCGGTTGTAATTTTCGACAAAGACGACCTTCATCTTATCCTTGATGCCGTGATTTTTGTTGATGGACTCGGCAAGCGCATTGATAAAGTGCAGCGTTTCCTTTGCCGCATAGTAATTCGGCGCGGCCTTCCCGCTGAAAAAGGTCGTCACCTCCGGAACATCGGCGTTGGGATGATCGATGAGGTAAAAGTATTTTGCCGCAAGCGCCAACGCGTGCATCAGCTGGCGTTTTGCTTCGTGAAATGCGCCGAGCTGCATATCATAGATGGAAAAGCGATTGATGACGAGCCCTTTTTCCTTCTGAATCCACTGCTGGATATCCGTTTTATGTGCCTGCTTGATCTGGCCGACAGCGCGAAGCACTTCGTCATCGTCGACATAATTCAGCAGCTCGCGCATGGCCTGCGCATCATCCTCTCCGGAAAGATCTATCGAACACAGCTCCCTCACGTAACGGTACAGCGGCGGATTCGTGCGCTGAAACCAATGCTCCAGAGATACGCCCATGCGAATATGCATCATTTTTTCAAAAAAGATGGGCCGCGCCGTTTCATCCACCATCTGCTGCAGCGCATCATAATGCGATTTGCTCAACGCTATAAATCGGTGTGCGACCTGCAGAGCCATATTGACCGTGTCCACGCGGGCGCCGTCATAAAGCGACAGGCTTCGCTGCGCCGCCTCGCGCTGTTCGGCGGCCGCGCTGTGCGGAAGCTTGGAAGCCATCTCCTTTTGGTAGAACGCTTCAAGCTGCTCAAAAATCGGAATCAGCTGTGGACAGACCTCCTCCAATTCCTCCTTCGACCACGTCTCAAAGCTCTCCGACTGTGTCGAAAAATTCGTGTAATGAAAAATCTGCTCCGCCAATGCGCGCGCCTGATCAAATGTGCGCGCGTAATGCTCCATAATGCAGCGAATAAATTCGGGAATCGCAAAAGCCGCCTGTACGTCATTGATCTGAATGGCCGCGTACTTCGGCAGCTCCTCGATCACGCGCACCTTTCCGCCCTTGTGGAAATTGCGCAAAATATCCTGTATGGTAGCCGAAGCGTAGAAATATTCCTGCATGAGCCGCAGCATTTTCCCCTTTTTGCTCGTCTCATCCGGATACAGGAATTCGACAATCGCATGCGCCCGGTTGATCGTCTGGTAGGCAAAGGAAAAATCGCCTCTTGAAAACACCTGAAAATCAATATCCTCTAATGCCTCAGCGCGCCAAATTCGAAGCGTGTTCACCGTATTCCCCGAATATCCCGGAATCGGAATATCGTAGGGAATCGCTTTTACCGCTCCGCCGTATAACGGAATGGTATGAAAAAACGGCCGGTCGTGCTCCCACGGGTTTTTGTTGCTCGTCCAATTATCGGGCTTTTCCACCTGAGCCCCATCGACCAGCGTTTGCTTCAAGCGCCCGTTTTTGTAACGCAGCCCGTAGCCCATGGCATTGATACCCATACCCGCCGCCGTCGTCAGCTCATCCGACGTGATCGTTCCCAGCGCACCGTTGCCCAGAGAAATTTCCCGTTCGATCTCCTCCAGAGCGGAAAAACGACGTCCCACCCGGTGCAGCGCCTGTTTCAGCGTTTCGTACAGGCCACAGCTTTCCGCATTTTTGCGGAGCAGCTTTCCCGGCATATACTCAAAAGATAAAAAGTAAATCCGCTTTCCCTCTCGCTGAGTCTGCATTGTCCGGTGC
>JAEXCD010000040.1 GCA_023393715.1 Bacillota bacterium | reverse complement strand
GTACTGGGGGATCCGGAGGAAAACCGCGTACGGCTGGCGCAGGCGATTCACCGGGCGGAGGAGCAGGGAGCGGAAGCGGTTGTGTTTCCCGAGCTGAGCCTGTGCGGCGTGAGCGTCGGGGATATCGTCGGGCAGGAGCTTTTTTTGCAGACCTGCGAGGAGCAGCTGGCACACCTCATATCGGACACGGAGGACTGTGCGCTGCTGTGCGCTGCAGGACTTCCCGTCCGGACGGAGCGCGGCGTATTTGACGCGATGGCCGTGTTTCAGAAGGGCCGGCTTCTGGGGCTTGTGCCGAGGACGGATTTCAGCGAGGATGCTGCGGGAAATCTTTTGCGCGTGTTCGCCCATGTAGAGGAAGAGAGAACGGATGAGGTCTGCTTTGCCGGCTTTGAGGACGTGCCGTTTGGCCGTCGCCTTCGCTTTTGCGGGGAGGGCGCGCGCATTGCGGTAGGAGCCGGGGCGGAGCTTCTGTCCCGCGCCTCATCCGTCGGCGATGCGCTGGCCGGTGCATGCGACGTCCTGCTTCTCGGCGCGGATTTTCGCGATCAGGTCTATGAGAAGGCGCGTCGGCGGGTGCGCTGGCAGAGCGAAACGCAGTCGGGAGGCGGCGTGGTTATCGCTTCGAGCGGTATGGGCGAGTCGACGACGGACAACGTGTGGTCGGGCGAGCGCTGGATCGTCGAATCGGGGGCGGTGCTTGCGGAGAGCGAGGACGATTCCTGGTTTGGCGAAACGATGGCGGATCTCGATCTCCGCCATATTCGGCGCGACCGGCTGTGCCCGGGTCGGCGGGATTTTCGCGGAAGCGAGCCCTGGACGGACATCGCCTTTGAACGAAGGACGGCTCGGGTCGGTGAGGCGCTTCTGCGCCCGGTAAACGCCTTTCCCTTTGTCCCGCAGGGCGGCGCGGGCGCCGATGCGGAATGCGAGCGAATTCTGCGCATTCAGGCGCGCGGCCTGGAGAGCCGGATGCGGTACATCGGGACGGAGCAGGTCTTTTTAGGCGTGTCGGGCGGACTGGATTCGACGCTGGCGCTGCTCGTCTGTGCCCGCGCCTTTGACGAGATGGGCTTATCGCGCGAAGGGATTCACGGGCTGACCATGCCGGCGTTCGGCACGTCGGAGCGGACGCACGCCAACGCGCGGCTGCTGATGGAGCGCCTGGGGATTCGGTCGCGCGAAATCGATATTCGGCCGGCGCTTCGGCAGCATTTTCTGGATATTCAGTTGCCGGAGGGCGACCATTCCGTTGCATTTGAAAATGCGCAGGCGCGGGAGCGAACGCAGATTTTGATGGATCTGGCAAACCGATTCGGCGGCATCGTCGTCGGCACGGGCGATATGAGTGAAATTGCGCTCGGGTGGGCGACGTACAACGGGGATCACATGTCGATGTATGGGGTGAACAGCTCCGTGACGAAGACGCTGGGGCGCAGGCTTCTCTGTTATGAAGCGGGGAGAGCATCCGATGAGCTTTTGCGCAGGACGATTCTGGATGTCGTCGATACGCCGGTTTCGCCCGAGCTTCTGCCGACGGAAAACGGCAGGATTGTACAGCAGACCGAAAAGCTGGTCGGTCCCTACGAGTTGCACGATTTCTTTCTGTTCCATGTGCTGCGCTACGGCGATGCGCCGGTGAAGCTGTTGCGTCTGGCGCAGACGGCCTTTGCCGGAGTATACGATCGGGCTGAAATCGTACAGTGGATGCACTTGTTTTTCCGCCGCTTCTTCACGCAGCAATTCAAAAGAAACTGCAGTGTCGACGGCGTGAGCGTGGGAGCGTGGTCGCTTTCGCCGAGGGGCGGCGGGCAGATGCCGGCGGATGTGAGCTGGCGGACCTGGCAGCGCGAGATGGATTGCCTGCTTGAGGAATGCCCGGATATGGTAAAATAAAAAAAAGATCGCAAGAGAGGACGAGATGAGCGGCTTGTTTGTTACATTGGAAGGACCGGACGGATCGGGAAAAACGACCGTCGCCGAGCTGCTTCGGCGGCGCATGAACGAGGCGGGAATGGATTTCGTCATGACGCGGGAACCGGGCGGCACGCCGATTTCGGAGAAAATCCGCGGCCTCATTTTAGATACGGAAAACCGGGAGATGGATGCGCGGTGTGAGGCGCTGCTTTACGCGGCCTCCCGCGCGCAGCACACGGAGCAGCTGATTCGACCGGCGCTGCAGGCCGGAAAATTAGTGCTGTGTGATCGCTATGTCCTCAGCTCGCTTGCCTATCAGGGGGCGGGTCGAGCGTTGGGAATGGATGCGGTAGCGTCGATCAATGCGTTTGCGACGAAGGAGCTTCAGCCGGATCTGGTATTGTTTCTCGATGTCGATCCCGTGGAGGTTCTTCGCCGGAAGGCGCGGGAGGTCGAGCAGGATCGCCTGGAAGAGGCAGGCGGCGATTTCCACCGCCGCGTATATGATGGGTATCGGGAGGCGCTTCGCTTTGCGGAGTCGGTGTTGGTGATCGATGCAAGCCGATGCGCGGAGCAAGTGGCTGAAGAGGCGTGGAAGGCCATTACAGCATATTGGGAGAAAAGAAAATGAAATTGCTGATTTGTATTGTTCAGGATAATGACGTCAATCCGTTGATGGATGAATTCGTGGATCACGGATATCGCGTGACGAAGCTGTCTTCTACGGGGGGCTTTCTGCGCAGCGGCAATACGACGCTCCTGCTCGGTCTGGAGGAGGCGCTGGTCGAGGAGGCGCTGGAGGTGATCGACCGGACGTGTAAGCGGCGCAAGACGATGACTACTATGATGAACCCGCAGCTCGACGGCGGCGTATATCAGGGACTGCCCATCGAAATTGAAATCGGCGGCGCGACGGTGTTTCAGCTCGATGTCGACCGGATGCTGCGCTTCTGATGGATGAGGCGGCCCGGACGCTCTCGGTGAGCGAGCATATCTGTTTTGAGCCGGAGCATCTGGTTCATGCCTACCTGATTGACGGGGGAGACGCCGTGCGCCGCCGCGCCGTAACGAGGGCGCTGGCCCGGCGCATTTTGTGCGATTTTGGCGGAGCCAGTGAGGAAAAGTGGGAACACGGGGCGGCGCCGGATTTCATCGAGATGCTGGATGACAAGATTACGATTGACCAGGTTCGCACGCTGACGGCTCAGATGTATCAAAAACCGTTGGAGAGCAGGTACAAGGTCATCGTGCTGGCGAAGGCGGGAAACCTGCGCGTCGAGGCGCAAAATGCGCTGTTGAAGTCGTTGGAGGAGCCGCCGGAGCACGTCGTTTGGATTCTTGTCAGCGATAATGCGGGAAAGCTGCTTTCGACCATTCGATCGCGCTGTCGGGCGATTTCCCTGCCGTCGGCTGAGAATCGGGTCATGGAACCGATCGAAGGATTGTGCGGCATGATGGAGGCCGCGTTGTCGGGCGATGTGCTGACCGTCTTTACGAGTCGGCGGTTTTATGATGCGGCAAAGGAGAAGGAGCGAGAGACGCTGGATCAGGTGGAGCAGTATCTGTGCGCGGTGCTTCGGCAGAAATGGGCCGAGACCTCGGCGCCGGTTGTTCCCGCGTGGGTGGAATCGGTCCGGAAAATGAGTCAGAGAATCAGCCTGGAGCAGGTGCAAAGGGGAATCCGGGAGACGGAGCGCGTGCGTCAGAATCTTCAGGTAAATATCAATTTTACCCTGGCGTTGGAGCATCTGCTGCTGTCCCTGCGATAGGACAGGAATGCGGGCTGACACATATCGAAGTTCAGGAGGAAGCTATGGAGATTATCGGCGTTCGATTTCGTCGCTCCGGGAAAATTTATTATTTTGACCCTGCCGGGCACCGTTTTACGCGCGATCAGGCGGTCATTGTCGAGACGGTTCGGGGAATGGAGTGCGGGTACGTCAGCATGGAAAATATTATTCTGCCCGATGAGATGCTCCCGCAGCAGCCAAAGCCGATTTTGCGCGGGGCCGACGAGGCAGATCGCGCTGCGGATGAGGAAAATGCTCGCTTGGCAAAGGATGCCGTTGCGCTGTGCAACGGGAAGATTGAAGAGCACGGGCTGGATATGAAGCTGGTCGGTGCGGAATATACGTTTGACAAGGCCAAGCTGATTTTCTACTTCACTTCGGATGCGCGGGTCGATTTTCGCAGCCTGGTGCGCGATCTGGCTCAGGCGTTTCGGACGCGTATTGAGCTTCGGCAGATCGGCGTCCGCGATCAGGCTAAGATGGTGGGCGGCATCGGTTCGTGCGGGCAGGTGATCTGCTGCCATCGTTATCTGGACGATTTTGCGCCCGTGTCGATTAAGATGGCAAAGACACAGGGCTTGTCGCTCAATCCGTCTAAAATTTCGGGCGTCTGCGGCCGTCTGATGTGCTGTCTGAACTATGAGCAGGAAATCTATCTGGAAAACACAAAGCAGGTGCCGGACATCGGATGCCTGGTGCTCACGAACGACGGGCAGGGCCATGTGGTCGACCGCGACGTGCTTCAGAAGCGGGTTCGCGTACACGTCTATAAGGATGACAACACCGAGGATGAAAAATACTATGCCGTCGAAGAGATCGAAATTCTGGAGAAGCGCAGAAAAGGACAGAGACGCCCGGAGCTGCATACGGATTTGAACGGCCGAAAGCCCAATGTGGCGCGCGAAAAAACGGCGCCGGCGCAAAAGAGCGGCTGCGGCTGTGCGCAGCACGACTGCTCGGGCGAACCCATAGATTATGCCGAGGTCGTTGCGGAGGCGCTGCCGCCTGCGGAGGAGTGGGAATAGCTGTTTCGGCTAAGGCTTTGCATGAAGGGCGGCTTTGTGTTACAATATTTGCATATTTATTGGGAAGGAGGATTTTCACATGGCATATAAGATTTTGGATACGTGCATTGCTTGCGGCACCTGCCAGCCGGAGTGCCCGACCAGCTCCATTTCGGAGGGGGATATCTACGAGATCAATGCGGATGGCTGCATTGACTGTGGTGCTTGCGCTGCTGTTTGCCCGTCTGACGCGATCGTCGCAGACTAAGGAATCAACTACATAAGAGAGGCCCCCTGACAAAGGGGGCTTTTTCTATTTTGAACCGGAGAAGAGAGGAGAAGCTATGGAGTGGAAAAAGGCATCGCCGCAGGGCGCGGGCGGTATGCTGTATCTCGTTCCGACGCCGATTGGCAATCTGGAGGATATCACACTGCGCGCGCTGCGCGTGCTGCGGGAGGCGGATGCCATCGCCTGTGAGGATACGAGGCATACCCGAATTCTTTTGAAGCACTACGAAATCCATAAGCCGTTGGTCTCTTTTCATCAGCACAATGAGCGGGCGATGGCCGAACGCCTGATCGACCGGGTTTGCCACGGCGAGGTAATCTGTGTCGTTTCCGATGCGGGGATGCCGGGAATTTCGGATCCGGGTCGGGCGGCCGTTCTCGAGGCGCGAAGACGCGGTGCGCCATATACGGTTCTGC
Organism: Bacillota bacterium; assembly: GCA_023393715.1. Taxonomy (GTDB): domain Bacteria; phylum Bacillota; class Clostridia; order Tissierellales; family Peptoniphilaceae; genus JAEXCD01. The sequence continues at coordinate 3,557 of JAEXCD010000040.1, read as the reverse complement.
CCGGCGCTTCCGCCGTCCTGACTGCGGTGGTGGCGGCGGGGATGGGCGACGGCCGCTTTGTGTTCCGCGGCTTTCTGCCGCGCAGGGGAAGCGAGCGGACGGCCGCATTGGAAGGTATAGACCGCGCGGCCGAGCTCAGCGTGTTTTATGAAGCGCCGCACCGCATTCGCGAAACGCTGAAGGAATTGAGCGCGCGGTGGCCGGACCGGTTTTTTGCGACGGCCCGGGAGCTGACCAAGCAATTTGAGGAGCTTCATTGGTTTCGGGGGGCGGAGTTGGTTCTCGACGAGGTCGAGGAGCGCGGCGAGTATGTCATCCTGATCGATGCGGCGCCGTTTGAGCCGGTTTCGAAGCAGGAGGTCTTAGCACAGATCGATGAGCTGGCACAACGGGGTCTTTCTTCAAAAGAGATGATCCGGCAGGTGTGTGAATGTACGGGATGGAAGAAAAATGAAGTGTATCGGCTCGTTTTGGAGCGGACAAACCCGTAGAAAACGGCTGCGAATTATTACGAAAAAGTAACAATAGGTCGCTTTTTATTCCTTTTTTCGTTCGATTTTTTTGTTTTTTTCGGAGGAGATGGTAAAATACCCGAGTAAAAAGTAACAAAAAAGTAACAAATCGGACCGCCGGGGAGCGGAAAGATCAAAGGAATGAGGAATGAACTATGGACAAATATTCAATGAAACGCTCTATGAGCATTATGGCGTTGATGCTGTCGGTCAGTGTTATAGGCGGCAGTTATTATGCGTTCGCACAACGTCCGAAGCAGCTGATCGTGGATTGGAATGATGAAGCCATTGAAATTTACACGACAGCGCCGAACCTGGAGCAAGCGCTGAACGAGGCGGGGTATACGCAATACGGCGGCGCACGGATTTCCGCATCGCTGGATGCACCGGTTGAAGATGGGATGCGCGTCGAGCTCGATACGGAAAAGTCGGTCGATCTGACCGTCGGGGGGCAGAAGCTTCGCACCGTGAAGACCTATGCGAATACGATGGATCAGCTTTTTGAAGAGCAGGGAATTTCAGTCGACGGCGATGACGAGGTATACCCGGCTCGCACCGAACGGCTCACAGAGGCGATGTCGATTCGCGTGGATCGCGTAGAGACCACGCGTTCGGTTGAGAAAAAGGCGATTCCCTTTGAAACAGAGGTTCAAAAATCGGATGAGCTCGTGGAAGGCGAAACAAAGGTGCTCCAGGAGGGGCGGGACGGTGTTCGCGAAATCGAATACGAGACGGTAAAAAGAAACGGCGTCGTCGTGTCGCGTGAAGCGGTAAAAGAAAAGACGGTTTCCGAACCGAAAACGGAAAAGATACAGGAAGGCACGGCGAAAGCGGCAGCCGCCGCTGCGGGCTCGGATGTAGGCAGTGCGTCTGCCGTGCTGACGATGAGTGCGACGGCGTACACGCACACCGGAAACCCGACTGCGACGGGCGCGTGGCCGCAGGCATACTACACTGTGGCGACCGATCCCGACGTGATTCCGATGGGTACGCGCCTGTACGTCGAAGGATACGGCTATGCAGTGGCGCAGGATACGGGCGGAGCGATTATCGGCAATCGGATAGACCTGTTCATGGATTCCGAAGCGGAATGTGTGGAATGGGGCGTTCGTCCGGTTACGGTATATATTCTCGACTGAGTTGCCGCTCAATCGCGAGAGGCGAAGGAAACGAAAAGGAGAGCAGGGGAGCGACAGAGCTCTTCTGCTCTTTTTATGAATGTACGGGCCGTATCACTATGAATGTACGGGCCGTATCATTTTTTGCGCAGACCCTTTAGGACGGGCTGAGATTTCATTATAATAGGAGAAAGCAAGCGCAGTGATTTGCAGGGCGGCAGGACCGCGTGCATGAGGAGGAAGAGATGAAGTATTTTGGAACGGACGGATTTCGCGGAGAAGCGAATCGACAGCTGACGGCGGCGCATGCTTATCGCATTGGCCGTTTTCTGGGGCATTATTTTTATAAAAAGGACGGAGCGCGGCCGCGCATTGTGATCGGCAAGGATACGCGCCGCTCGAGCTATATGCTGGAAAATGCCCTGGCGGCAGGACTTGTGACGAGCGGTGCGGACACTTATCTTCTGCACGTGACGACGACGCCGAGCGTTTCCTATATCGTTCGAACGGAGGATTTTGACTGCGGCATTATGATTTCCGCCAGCCACAATCCGTTTTACGACAATGGCATCAAACTGATCGACAGCAACGGGGCAAAGATGGACGACAGCGTGCTTCAGGAGATCGAGGCCTACATCGATGCGGAGGAGGATTATCTTCCGCTCGCCGAGCGCGAGCGCGTGGGGATGACAAAGGATTTTGTGTTCGGAAGAAATCAGTACATCGGTTACCTCATCACGACCGTCCGGCGCTCCTTCAAAGGGAAGCGAATCGGACTCGATTGCGCGAACGGCGCGGCCTTCACGATTGCAAAGAGCGTATTCGACGCTTTGGGCGCGGAGACGCTCGTCATCCACGACAAGCCGGATGGACTGAACATCAACGTCAACTGCGGCTCGACCCATATCGAGGATCTCGTCGAGCTTGTCAAGCGGGAGCATTTGGATGCGGGCTTTGCCTTTGACGGGGATGCCGATCGCTGTATTGCCGTCGACAATCGCGGCGAGGTGATGGACGGTGACTGCATCCTGTATATTTGCGGCAGCTATCTGAAGCAGGCCGGAGATTTGGTCAACAATACGATTGTTACGACGGTCATGTCGAATTTTGGTCTGTACAAGGCGCTTGAACGCGTGGGCATCGATTACGTGCAGACGGCCGTCGGAGACAAGTATGTGGCGGCGAATATGGCACAGACCGGAAACTGTATCGGCGGCGAGCAATCCGGTCATATCATTTTTTCAAAATATGCGACGACGGGAGACGGCATTTTGACGGCGCTCCGAATGATGGAGGTCATGCTCGAGGCGAAGAGCGACTTTGCCAGCCTGCATCGCGATCTGATCATCTATCCTCAGATTTTGAAAAACGTCCGCGTTGTCGATAAAAATGAAGTATTGGATCATCCGAGCGTCAGGCAGGCGATTGCGCAGGCGAATGAAAAGCTGGGCAATGACGGGCGCACGCTGGTTCGTCCTTCGGGCACGGAGCCCGTATTGCGCGTGATGGCGGAGGCGCGGCAGGAAGGCGCCTGCGCTGAAGCCGTCGATGCGATCATCGGCGCGATTCGCGATGCCGGATTATTATCTCAGTAGCGATACGTTCGCCGGCGCGAACCGTGCGGCGCTCCTTGCGCTGCAGCGCCTTGAGGCGCACGGAAGGAGCGCGTGGATTGTCGGCGGAGCCGTTCGGGATGCGCTCCTGGGGCTGCCCATCGGAGATATCGACATCGCTACAGAGGCGACGCCGGAGGAAATGCATGCGATCTTCCGCAAGGAGCGGATTTGCGGGGACGGCGCGCGATGGGGCTCGCTTCGCATCGAATTATGCGGGCGGTGGATCGAGGTGACGACATACCGCACGGAGGGGGCGTACCGGAACGGACGAAGCCCGGAGCAGGTGCGGTACACGCGAAGCCTGGAGGAGG
>JAEXCD010000115.1 GCA_023393715.1 Bacillota bacterium | reverse complement strand
GCGGCAAAGGCTCCGGCAGACTTCGCCACGAAGAAGGCAAACGGAAAGGGTCTTGAGAATCTGCAATTCCGCATTCAGGTTTCTCCTCTGGACTGCATGGGCTGCGGAAACTGCGCAGATGTCTGCCCGGCCAAGGAGAAGGCTTTGATCATGAAGCCGCTGCAGGAGCAGGTCGAAAAGGAAGCCGACCACTGGACGTTTGCACACTCCGAAATCGGTTATAAGCGCGATCTGGTCGAACCAAACAACGTCAAGAATTCTCAGTTCCGTCAACCGCTGCTCGAGTTCTCGGGCGCATGCGCGGGCTGTGGCGAAACGCCGTATGCAAAACTGATCACGCAGCTGTTTGGCGACCATCAGATCATCTCGAACGCAACGGGCTGCTCCTCGATCTGGGGTTCCTCCGTTCCGTCGATGCCGTATTGCTCGGATAAGGAAGGGCGCGGTCCGGCGTGGGCAAGCTCCCTGTTTGAGGACGCGGCGGAATACGGTTACGGTATGGCTTTGGCGACAAAGAGCAACCGTCACCTGCTCGAGACGCTGATGAAGAAGTTCCTCGCATTGAAGGTACAAAGCCCGCTGAACGAATACTTCGAAGAGTGGCTCGGCTGCAACCTGCAATACGAAGCATCCCGCGTCGCATCGGATAAGATCCTCTCCGTTCTCGACGCGAAGCACGAGAACGCAGAAGCCGAGGCCATCCTTGCCGATATCCGCACGCTGACGGATTACCTCGCTAAGAAGAGCATCTGGATCTTCGGCGGTGACGGATGGGCATATGATATCGGATTCTCCGGTGTGGATCACGTCCTGGCCTCCGGCGAGGATGTCAATATCATGGTCTTCGATACCGAGGTTTACTCCAACACGGGCGGTCAGAGCTCCAAGGCGACCCCGATCGCGGCTGTCGCGAAGTTCGCAGCGGCCGGCAAACAGGTTCGCAAGAAGGATCTCGGCCTGATGATGACGACCTACGGCTACGTCTACGTCGCGCAGATCGCGATGGGCGCAAACCAGGCTCAGACGCTGAAGGCCATCCGCGAGGCAGAGGCTTATCCGGGTCCGTCGCTGATCATCGGCTATGCGCCGTGCATTAACCACGGCCTGAAGTGCGGCATGGGCAAGAGCCAGCGCCGCGAGAAGGAAGCCGTGGAGGCCGGTTACTGGCACCTGTGGCGCTTTGATCCGCAGCTTGCGGAGCAGGGCAAGAACCCGTTCCAGCTCGACTCCAAGGAACCGACGGCCGACTTCCAGGAATTCCTCCAGGGCGAGGTTCGCTACTCCTCGCTGAAGAAGAGCTTCCCGGAGACGGCAGAAGAGCTGTACCAGGCAGCGGAAAAGGCAGCGCGCGAACGCTACGCTTCCTATGTCCGTATGGCAAACGCTCAGTAGTCGTTCATAAGAACTACAAAAGACCGATGGAAATTCCATCGGTCTTTTTCTGTTAAAAATTCTTGAAAATATCTTTTGTTTATCCCCACAATTACCACATAGTTTTCCGTAAAATAAGAGCTATCAAGATTAAAGGAGGATGCCATGAATAAAAAACGATCTCGTTCCATGCTCTTTCTCGCCGCTCTCGTCGCGCTGAGCGCCTGCTCCGGAGGAAAGAGTGTGAACACTTCTTCCTCGATGACCTCCGAAAGCTCATCCGTCCGGGAAAGCGCCTCATCTGCGGAAAGCGCCTCCGCCTCTTCTTCGAAGGAATCATCGGAGGCGATGGAGGTACAGGGACTTGCTCTGGGCAATAGTCTCGTAGTAACACTCCCGGAAAAAACAGAGGAACGTCAGCTCATTCAGCTGACAAACCCGCCCGCTGATTTCGCTGCGGGAAAGCTTCTCAATCTGAAGCTCAGCAACGCGTGGTCTGCGTCGATTCCTCCTCAGGTCGAAGCGCTCAAGGCGACGGAGGCGGCTTCCGAATCCGCTCAGCCTCAGAAAATCTCTTTGGAGCTCGCTCAAATCATTCAATCCGTTCTGCCGGAAAAATCGATTCGCCTGATCGACGTGCGCACGGATTCGGAATACGCCGAAGGCCATCTGGCCGGCGCTGTCAACCTTCCCGTCGAGAGCCTGGCAGATGCGATCAAGGAGCAAAATCTGGCAAAGGACACGACCCTTATCGTGTACTGCCGCAGCGGAAATCGCTCGGTACAGGCGGCGAAGACGCTCACTGAATTGGGCTTTTCGCTCGTATTCGATGCCGGCGGCGTCTCCGGAACGAATGTCGAATTAGTGAAATAGTCTTCTTTGTAAAACAGAACCCCTGCTGTCGCAAAAAGACGATCTTCATAAAAAGAAGAGGATCCGAATGTTCGGATCCTTTTCTGCGTTCTGAAAAACATTCTGTTTTGGTACCTTAAAATGCGCTACCTTAAAATCTACCGCCTTTGGCACCTTAGAGCCTGTCAAAGACCTGCCGAAGGAGCACCGCTCTTTTCCCCGGGCGACCCTCGAACGCACGGTCACCTTAAAAGCGCCTCGGCGCCCTCGATTTCCGTAATGCGCTTCACGGCAAAGGAACAAACCGGAACAATCTTAAGGTTGTTCTCCTTAGCGTACTCAACGGCCTTGTTCAGCAGCTTCATCCCGGCGCCCATGCCCCGAAGTTTGTCCGATACGATCGTGTGCGTGATGACCATATCTCCTTCTTCGTTATACTCCCAATTAATCACGCCGACGGTTTCGCCGTTTTCATCCGGCACGTAGTAGCCGTCTTCTCTCAATTCAAAATTCATCGCAGTCCTCCTCAATCAAATAGGGTTTGCCGTTCGGGATGCTGTGCCATAATAAAACACTGCTCTACCGAACGGCGCGTTATGCGGTCGAGCGAAAGCGGCGGCAGCTCATCCAAAGAGAAAAATTGCGCATCTGTCGTTTCAATATTCTCCTGAAAGGCTCCTCCGAGCTCTTCACACAGAACATAGCACTTCAACACTTCATACGGATACGGCGTATAATCGTGTGCGGACCGGTTTTCAAGCGCCAGCACACGAATTGCGCGCACATCGAGCCCGGCCTCCTCCCGGCATTCTTTAACACAGTTCTCACCGATGCCGATACCGATATCGCACCAGCCGCCCGGCATCGACCAGCGCCGGGAAGCGCGCTCCTGCACCAAAAGAATCTTCCTTCCCCGGAAAACACAGGCTCTCGTTTCAACCTTAGGCGTCTGATAGCCCGTCTCATTTGAAAATAAGCCCACTAATTTTTCCGTCGAAATTCCGGTTTTTAAGCTCACCATCTCCCGTGCAATTTCCGAAAGGCGCTCAAAGCGCTCCCGGTCATAGGGATCCTTTGTATATTCGATCCCCTGCTGCGCCAGGCTTTGCAGCTCCTTCGCCCAATCGAGCCACGGCTTCAGCCGCTGCTCCTCGAGCTGTGTGAAGCTTTGCAATTCGCGAAAAAACATCGCCAGCCGAACGCGCACCGGCTCTGCAATCGAAGCGTCTCTCAGTAAATCGATATGCCAGCGCACCCACCGATACGCCGAGGTCTCTCCGGGCTGAAGGCGGATACCGCCTTCCGGCACATCCTTTTTCAGAAAGAAGCACGTCATCCAAAAGGACGCCCGCTCGGAAAAGAAACAATCCAGGCAGCGCAAATCCTCTTCACGGCAATGAATACCCGTTTCTTCGGCTAATTCACGCACTGCCGCCTGCAATACCGTTTCTCCGGACAATACGGAGCCCGCCGTCACCTCCCACTGCCCCGCGAAGGACTTTCCTTCGGCGCGGCGCGTCAACAGCAGCTCGTTTTGCGAATTCATCGTAAAAATACAAACGGTGTGGTGATACGCACCCTCCGGAAGAGGCACTCCTCTTCGATGCGTTCCCAGATACCGCTGTTCCCGGTCATACAAATCCCACAGCTCCTGAGATTCGTCGTGTGCAGTGTGTTTGTTCATGATATCCTTCCCCGTCATACGGAGCGCTTTCTCTTGCCGGCCAGATCCTCCGGCTTCAAATTCAGCTCGTCCCGGAATTTCTGAATCAGCTTCTTTTCGATTCGCGAGACCGTCATCTGCGATACGTTCAGCTCTTCGGCGATGGATATCTGCGTTTTCTTTTCGTAGTACCGGTACAGTAGAATCTTTTTCTCCAGCTCGTTGAGATTCTTCATCGTCCGGTCCATGAGATCCTGAAAATCGACCGCATCAAAATTCTCGTCCGGTGCACCGATGACATCGCCCAGATTGATTTCGCGATCCTCGGAGTCCGTATCAAAGGTTTTGTCCAACGACTGCGGCGCATAAACCTTTGAGGCTTCCATCGCTTCCAGCACCTCTTCTGCGGTGATTCCGAGATAGGCGGCGATATCATCCACCGTCGGCTGCTTTTGCAGCTGCTGCGCCAGCGTATTGCGCGCCTGATTCACTTTTTTGGACAGCTCCTGAATGCGGCGCGGAACGCGAATCACCCAGCCCTTGTCGCGGAAATGGCGCTTGAGCTCGCCGACAATCGTTGGCGTCGCAAAGCTCGAAAATTCATAGCCCTTTTGCACGTCATACCGGTCGATTGCATAAATCAATCCGATCGAAGCTACCTGAAAGAGGTCATCGTATTCAATGCCGCGGTTAATGTACTTTTTCGCCAGTATTTCCGCAATATAAAGATGTTCCGTGATCAACTTTTCCCGAATTTTCGGATCGCCCGTCCGCTGAAGCTCGAGAAAAAGCTCCCTTATCCTATCTTTTTTATCCTGCTTATCGGTCTTGGCCATAGCATTTCCTTATTCCGCGCGATGTTTTTTGACTAATACGATCTCATCTTCGTTTTCATCTACGCTGTCCAACAACGACTCCAAAATCATGTGGTGCAGGTCATCATCGTCGCTCGGATGCGATGAGGCGGCCAGAATATGAATCGTCAATTCCCCGCAATCGAACTCGAATACTACGTCGATTTTCTCGTTGTACGGCAAGAGATAATTTACCGCTTCGGAGACGCACACCCGCAAATCATCGACCTCTTCGATGTTGAAGTGAAGCGAATTGGCCACAGAGGCCGTCACCAGACGAAGGGTCTGCACATACTGCGGTTTAGACGGAAGCGTTAATCGAACCTGATCCATGCTAATCCTCCATCAAAAACAAGTGATTGAGCTCCGTAATGACAAAGAGCTTCTTGATCTGAGGACGAGCGTTTTTGACCGTGACGGTGTGTTCTCCCTGCTTTGCATTTTTGTAAATCGAAATCAATGCGCCAAGACCCGTCGAATCGAGATAGTCCAGCTTCTCCATATCAAAAATAATATGCGCAGGCTCCTTGTGATACTCATCCAAAACAATTTTTTTCAGCTCCGGAGAGGTATTGATGTCCAGATCACCCGTCAAACGGACCTGAAGAAAACCCTGCTCCTGGTTACAGTCAATATAGAATGCCATATGTGCTCCTCATTCCTCTTCTGATTCGATATATTTTGCTACGGCCACAATCTGATCCTCATCGGACTTGACTTCCTTGAGCTTAACGCCCTGTGTTCCGCGTCCAAGCGTCGAGACGGAGCCCACATCCAGACGAATGACATCTCCTGTCTGTGAGATCAGCATAATCTCATCCTCTCGCTGGACAAACATCGCTGAAACGACATAGCCTGTTTTTTTCGTGATTCGATAGGTAATCAGACCCTTTCCGCCGCGATTCTGAACGGTATACTGATTCAGCGTCGTCTTTTTTCCATAACCCATCTCTGATACGACTAGAAGGTACCGGTTATCCAATACCAAATCCATATCAATGACCCGGTCGTCCGGCTCCAGGCGAATTCCCTTCACACCCATTCCGGTTCGCCCAATGGGACGAACATCCTTCAGATTGAAGCGAATGGACATCCCCTTGCGCGTAATCATCATCGCCTCGTCCTCGGATCGGCCGATGCGCACCGCGATGAGATTGTCTTCATCGGCCAGCGTAATGGCACGCACGCCGCTCGCGCGAATGTTGCTGAAATTCTCCGTCGAGCATTTTTTGATGATGCCCTGCTCCGTCGCCATGACGAGGTAGTAATCCTCGCTCATTTCGGTCAGCGGGAACATAGCCGTGACATATTCTCCGTTCGACAGCTGAAGCAAATTGATGATCGCCTGTCCCTTCGCCGTTCGAGTGCCCTCCTGAATCTCATACGCCTTCAGGGAGTATACGCGCCCCTGATTCGTGAAGAACAGCAGCTGATCGTGAGACGAAACGACGAACAGATTGGTCACATAATCATCCTCTCTCGTCGACATTCCGCGAATGCCCTTACCGCCGCGATTCTGCACCTTGTACGTGTCGGCCGGAAGGCGTTTAATGTAGCCGCGTTTCGTCAGCGAAACGATGACCTGCTCCTCCTGGATCAGATCCTCTACATTGATTTCATCAGCGGCAGGCATAATCTGCGAACGGCGCTTGTCGGAAAAGCGGTCGCGAAGCTCGATCATTTCCTCTTTGATGACGCTGTACAGAACGCGAACACTGCCCAAAATCTCCTTAAAGCGAGCAATCTGCTTTAACAGCTCTTCGTACTCGGCATCCAGTTTTTCGCGCTCCAACCCGGACAGCCGCTTCAGACGCATATCCAAAATCGCCTGGCTCTGAACGTCGTCCAATCCAAAGCGCTTCAGGAAAATGGCTTTAATCTCTGCATCATCGTAGCTTGATCGGATGACCTTGATAATCTCTTCGATGTGATCGAGCGCAGTCCGCAATCCCTCGACGATGTGCGCACGCGCCTCCGCTTTTTCGAGGTCAAATTGCGTGCGGCGCGTCACCACATCCTTCTGATGCGCCACATAATGGGAAATCATCTCTTTGAGCTTCAGCACCTTCGGAACGCCGTCGACCAACGCCAAATTGATGATGCCAAACGTCGTCTCCATCTGCGTCTGTGCGTACAGATTGTTGAGCACCACCTTCGGAATCGCATCGCGCTTCAAATCGATGATAATGCGAATGCCCGTTCGGTTGGAATCGTCGCGAATATCCGAAATTCCCTCCAGACGCTTTTCCTTGACCAGATCGGCAATTTTCATAATCAGATTCGCCTTATTGACCTGATAGGGGATCTCGGTCACCACGATTCGATTTTTGCCGCGGTACTCTTCGATTGAGGCAACGGCGCGAAGCTTAATTTTCCCGCGCCCCGTTTCATAGGCATTTCTGATTTCCGACGTGCCCATGATGTGCGCTCCGGTCGGGAAATCCGGACCCGGAATGTATTTCATCAGCTCGGAACAGGAGATCTCCGGATCGTCCATGTAGGCAATACAGCCGTCAATGACTTCACCCAGATTGTGCGGTGCCATATTCGTCGCCATACCGACGGCAATCCCCGCGGAGCCGTTGACCAAAAGATTCGGAAAACGCGAGGGAAGAACGACCGGTTCTTTTTCCTCTTCATCGAAGTTCGGTTGAAAATCAACCGTATTCTTGTTGATATCGCGGAGCATTTCCTGTGCGAGGCGCGTCATACGCACTTCGGTATAACGCATCGCCGCAGCGCTGTCTCCGTCGATGGAACCGTAGTTTCCCTGTCCGTCTGCCAGGAGGTAGCGCGTATTGAACGGCTGCGCTAAGCGAACGACCGCATCGTAAATCGCCGAATCGCCGTGCGGATGAAATCGACCCATGACGTCGCCGACCAAACGCGCCGATTTTCGGTACGGCTTGTCCGGCGTAAGTCCGAGTAAATTCATTCCATAGAGGATGCGCCGGTGAACCGGCTTGAGGCCGTCGCGCACATCCGGCAGAGCTCGTGCGACAATAACGGACATCGAGTATTCAAGATACGCGTTGCGCATCTCCTTCTCGATATCTACAGGTAATATACTTTTATCGTGCTGGAACTGATCTGTCATATAGGGATCCTTCCTTAACCGATGGTATCGATGTTCTTGGCGAATTGCGCATTTTCTTCAATAAACGCTCTTCGCGGAGCTACTTTATCGCCCATGAGCATGGTGAATGTTTCATCCACGCTCGTCGATTCGGGATCGACCGAGACGCGAAGCAATACGCGATGATCCGGATCCATCGTCGTCGACCACAGCTGGTCGTCATTCATTTCACCCAAACCTTTGTATCGATTGAGCTTGTAGCTGCCCTCCGGAATGTCTTCCAGTACCCGCTCCAATTCTTTCTCATCGTATACATAACGCTCTTTGTGTCCCTGCGTAATGCGGAAGAGCGGCGGCTGCGCGATAAACACATGTCCCTCGTCGATCAGCGGCCGCATGTGGCGATAGAAAAAGGTCAGCAGAAGGGTTCGAATGTGTGCGCCGTCGACATCGGCATCGGTCATGATGATAATTTTTCCGTACCGAAGCTTCGACAGCTTGAAATCCTCGCCGATTCCCGTACCGAAGGCCGTAATCATCGACTTGATCTCCTTATAGCCCAGAATGTGATCCATTCGCGCCTTCTCTACATTCAAAATCTTGCCGCGAAGAGGAAGGATAGCCTGTGTGCGGTTATCCCGTCCGCTCTTTGCAGAACCGCCGGCGGAATCTCCCTCGACCAGGAATATTTCATTGACCTCGGTATTGGTCTCCTGACAGTCCGCTAATTTCCCCGGAAGCGTCGTATTATCGAGAATCGACCGCTTCCTCGTAATGTCCCGTGCCTTTCGCGCCGCTTCGCGCGCGCGCTGTGCACTCAGCGCTTTTTCCACGATGAGCTTGCCGATTTTCGGGTTCTCCTCGAGAAAGGTCTCCAGCTGCTCCGAAAAGAAGGCGTCGACGATGCCGCGGCTCTCGCTGTTTCCTAACTTTGCTTTCGTTTGTCCCTCAAATTGCGGATTTTCCAGCTTGATGCAGACGACGGCGGTAATTCCTTCACGGGAGTCGTCACCGGACAGGTTTTCTTCCTTTTCTTTGATAATATTGTATTTTCGACCGTAGTCGTTCAGCGTTTTCGTCAGCGCAGAACGAAAGCCCGTCAGATGCGTACCGCCCTCCGGCGTCAGGATATTATTGGCAAAGGCGAGGACCACTTCGGAGTACGAATCCGTGTACTGGAAGGAAATATCGACGATGCAGCCCTCCTTCTCTCCCGTAAAATGCGGAACCTCGTGGAAAAGCGGATTTTTGTTTCGATTCAGGTATTTGACGAACTCCCCGATACCGCCCTCAAAGTGAAAGATTTCTTCAAATCCGTCTCGCTCGTCCTTCAGCGTAATCTTGATGCCCGCATTGAGAAAGGCCATTTCGCGAAAACGCGTCTCCAGAGTCTTTCGATCAAAATCGACGGTTTCAAAAATCGAATCATCCGGGACAAAGGAAATTCGCGTTCCTCTTTTTGACGTTTTTCCAAGCTCTTCCAGCTCCGAAGTCGTCTTCCCGTAGGCAAAGGACTGGTGATATTTTTTCCCGCCCCGGAAGACATAGGCATCCATCTGCTTTGACAGCGCATTGACGACGGAGACGCCGACGCCGTGCAGACCGCCCGAAAACTGATACGCCTGGGAATCAAATTTTCCGCCCGCGTGAAGAATCGTCAACACGGTCTCCAATGTCGATTTGCCCGTCTGATGATGCAGTTCAACCGGAATACCCGAGCCGTTATCCTCTACCGTACACGAACCGTCCCTGCCGATTGTGACCGAGATGGTATCGCATCGTCCGGCCAGCGCTTCATCGATCGAATTGTCGACGACCTCATAAACCAAATGGTGCAGCCCGCGCTCATCGGTCGAGCCGATGTACATGCCCGGGCGCACGCGAACCGCTTCTAATCCCTCTAATACACGAATATTGCTTTCGCCGTATCCCTGATCGTTTCTCTGCATAACATTCCTTTCTCTATCCTCAACATTACTGTTTTTTATTTTCCTGAATCTGTCCGTTTTCGATCCGAAAAACCGTCGAATTGCACGGAAGCTGAATCCCGTTTACATCATTGGCTGTCACAATCGTCTGATACGATCGAATGGATTCCAATAAGAATTTTGCACGAAACGAATCCAGTTCGGAAAAGACATCGTCCAGTAATATAATGGGCGCCGACCCGTTTTGTTGCTCCAAAAGAGCGACTTCCGCTAAGCGAAGCGACAGAACCGCCGTCCTGCACTGCCCCTGTGAAGCATATTTTCGTACCGGAAGGCCGTTGATCTTCAGCACTAAATCATCCTTATGCGGACCGAACTCCGTATGTCCCGCTTCCCGATCCCGGTGGCAGCTCTCCTGAAAAAGCGCCGCCATCCGCTCTTCAAAATGCTCGACCAGAGGCGTATTCGTCACATACGTCAACTCCAGCCGTTCCTCGCCGTGAGAGATGTGCGGATGAATCTCATCAATTCTCTTTTGAAGCGCGCGGGCAATCCGTCCTCTTTTTTCGATAATCTTTTTTGCGGAAGCGATCAGCTGCACCTCGTAGGCTTTGAGCTGCTGCTCATAGTACGCCTGAACCGGTCGCTTCAAAAGATGGTTTCGTTGAAGGAGAATCTTCTGGTATTCCGACCACTGAGCAGAATAGGAGACATCCATTGCACTGAGGATATCGTCCAGGTACCTCCTTCGATAGGATGGGCCATCCTGCACCATGCGCAGATCCTCCGGCGAAAAGAGAACGACGTCAAACAAATTCGTCAGCTCCCGAAGATTTTCGACCTCGATTTCATTGATGCGAACACGTTTTCGATCCACCATGGACAATTTTGCTTCCACAATTTTTTCTTTTCCGTTTCGATCAATCTCCGCCCGCACATATGCGCTGCGCTCGCCGAAGCGGATGATTTCCCGATCCCGCACGCTCTTGAAGGAAGTGCCTCGGGCACTGAGATAAATGCTTTCCAGTAAATTGGTCTTTCCCTGCGCATTGTTTCCCACCAAAATATTCCACTTTGGATTCGGTTGGAAAATCTGATATTCATAATTTCGGTAATTGACCAGTACCAACCTCTTCAGAAACAAGGCGATCCCTCTATTCTTCTATTTTCACTTCCCACGAACAGCCGTCGAAGCACACGCGATCTCCTGAGACAAGCTTTTTTCCGCGCATGGTACAGATTTCGTCATTCACCAAAACCTGCCCATCCTGAATAAGCATTTTTGCCTCAGCCCCGGAGCTTACGGCATTCGCTAACTTCAACGCCTGATCAAGACGAATAAACGGTGTATGAATCGCAATAACGTCCATTATTCCCGCCCCACGCGCACCGGCAGAACCAGGTACAGATAAGAGTCTTCACTCTCCAGAGGCTTCATAATCATCGGATTGAGATGTCCGTTTAGGCGAAGCGTCAACGATTCGCAGTCCAATGCGCGGATGCCATCCAAAAGGTACTTTGCATTAAACGCGATTTTCAGATCCTCTCCCTCTTTTTCTACGATCAGTCGCTCATTGACATTACCGATTTCGGAATTGGATTCGATTCGCAGATCCTTTCCCTGGAACGAAAGCTTGATCAGATTCGCCCGCTCTTCTTTTGCCAGAAGAGACGCGCGCTCCAGAGAGGATTGAAACGCATGTCGCTCCACCGTAATCAGCGTCTGATAATCGGATGAAATAATATCCTCATAACGAATGTATTTCTTCTCGATCAGCCGCGAAAAGAGCTTCATCGATCCGCTCTCCATGACGATGTGTCCCGGCACCATCCGAATTTCGGTCTCTCCCCCCTCAGGAAGCACCTTTGTCCACTCGTTCATTGCACGACGCGGAACAATGGCCTCCTGCGTAAAGGCTTCCGCATTGTCCGGAAGCGGAATGGAACGAACCGCCAATCGATACCCGTCCAACGCAACGAGACAGACCTCCCGCTCCTTGCGCTGGAAATAGATACCGGTCAACGCAATCTTGGATTCATCGAGCGACGTGGCGAATTCCGTTTCACGAATGGCTCTGCGAAAAACGTCGTTATAAAGACGCGTCGACTGCGATGCGTTGACCTCGGGAAGTCCCGGAAAATCCGAAGCATTAGAGACCTGAAGCTGAAAATGAGAATCGAGGCAATCAATATAAACGGTATCGCCCTGCGTCCTCACCGTTGCGGGCGAAGGAGGAAGCTTTCGGAAAATATTGCCGATCAGCGTTGCCGGAATGACGACAATCCCCTCTTCTTCTATCTGACAGGGAATTTTCGTTTCGACGGACAGCTCTAAATCGGTTGCGGTTAATATTAACTGCTCGCCGGTCGCCTCAAAGCGAATGCATTCCAATATCGGCATGGTGGTGCGGCTTGAAATGGCTCGCTGTGCGATTGAGATTTGACGCACCATGTCCTGAGGCATAATTTGTATTTTCATCTCGTCCTCCTTAAGTAAATAATAGATAGCAGTAATAGCAGTAGAGTGGGTGGATTCAGTGAATAACCGAAGCGTTCATGAAGAATTCACCGTTTTCTCTTTGGATAACGCAGTGGATAACGGAACGAAGTCATTCGATTTATTGACAGATTCCACATTAACTGTTCCGAAGCTCCTGAATCAGTTCGTCAATTTCCTTTTTGAATTGGTCATCCTCTTTGATGGAGGCTTCAATCTTATCAATGGCGTGGATGGCCGTCGTATGGTCCCGCTCAAACCCGTGACCTATATTTTTCAGGGAAAGGTTCGTCAGCTTTCGACACAGATACATGGCGATCTGACGGGGAAGAACGACCGAGCTTTGTCTCGATTTTGAGGTCAGTGCCCCTTTTTCCAAATCGTAGTGATCCGTGATGGTATTCATAATGCTTTCCATAGTAATGACGGTTTCCTGTTGTTCCTGCAGCTTGAGAGCCGCTCGGGTTTGCTCCAGGACCTGATTTTGCGGAGCCGTCATCGGATCGATGGATTTGTAGCGGAAAAAGGCGCTTACCTTCAAAAGAGAACCTTCCAGCTCACGGATATTTGACGTGATGTGATTGGCAATAAACTTTGACACATAGGAAGGAATTTCCATGTGTTCGCTTCGAATCTTGTGGTTGATGATCGCCACGCGTGTCTCAAAATCCGGCTGCTGAATATCGGCCGTCATGCCCCCCTCAAAGCGGGTTACCAATCGCTCCTCCAAATTGCGCAGCTCTTTTGGCGGTTTATCCGAAGAGAGGACAATTTGTTTATTCGCTTCCTTTAAGTCGTTAAATGTGTGGAACATTTCCTCCATCGTCGCCTTTTTTCCTGCGATAAACTGAATATCATCGATCAAAAGCACGTCGATGGACCGGTATTTCCGGCGAAATTTCTCTTTTTCGGCATTTGTCCCGTTTTCGATCATCGCGATCATTTCGTTCATGAATTTTTCGCTGGTGATGTACAAGACCTTTTTATGTGGGTCATTGGCCAGAATCTGGTGGGCAATGGCCTGCATGAGATGCGTCTTTCCCAAACCGGAGCCGCCGTAGATAAACAACGGGTTGTACGACATGCCCGGATTGTTGATGACCGCCTTCGCGGCAGCCACGGCAAATTCATTACTCGGGCCGACGACAAAGCTTTCCATCGTATATTTTGGGTTTAGGGTGTCATATCCGTTTTGACGGCGAAGGGATTCATTTCTCGACTTTTGCTCCTCAATCTGATGAAACATGGAGGCGGGATTTCCGGAGACTACCTCTTCTCCAAAAGAGTCCTTTTCCAAAAATGGAGCTGTCCCGGCTTCTTTCGCGTTCCACGACACCTGACCGCTGTCCTCAACCATCGTTTTTTTCAGAATCAGGTAGTAATCGCTTTGGCTCGGGTCAATCAATTCAATGGAAATCGGCTGTTTGCAGAGATAACTGATGCATTCCTGAAGGGAATCCAGGTATTTTTTCTGTACCATTCCCCGGATAAACGAGGACGTAGCATCCAGAATCAAATGACCGTCGTTCAGTGAAATGGGCTTTAACGGACCAATCCACGTCTTAACTTGAAGACTGTTGAGCTGGACGTCCATCATGCTGACGACTTCATCCCAGATCATCAGTAGATCATTCATGGCGTATCCTTTCTATGATCTTGATCAGCAGCTCCGATCAACACGAAGCAGCTTATCAACTTATCCACATTTTGCCGGGGCTGCCCTTCTGTGAAAATGTGGCGGGTGAAAAACAGAAGAAAAGGCTCCTTTTTGATAAAATAAGAAAAGTTATCAACATCTTTTCCCCAAAATGTGCACAAATGTGGAAAAGCAGGAACGATTTACACGTTTTCATACCTCTTTATTATATCATATTCTCGATTTTCTCACCGAAAAAGCGAAGATCAGCATACTTATCCACCGACCTCTTTTTTATCCCCTGCGCCGCGTGCCTGAGAGGCTTTGTTCAAAATATGTTGAAATTGCGGCTTTTCTTGACATTGGATATAGGGAAAAATATAATGGGGTAGATGCTCTCCGATTTACAAGCGATGTGAGGAAGGGAGTAAGTATTCCGTTTGGAGAAGGAGGGGAGTTCATGAAGAGAACCTATCAGCCAAATCAAAGAAAAAGATCCAAGGATCACGGCTTCCGCGCCAGAATGGCAACGAAGGGCGGACGCCGAGTCTTAAAGGCAAGAAGACTCAAGGGGAGAAAGAGATTGTCTGCTTAGGTCTGTGCTCAACATAGACCTTTTTTCTTTTTTAGATTGGATCGACATCGATGGAAAGGCAAATTCGTTTACGAAAAAATGAAGATTTTGTACGCGTATACCGTCGCGGCATTGCTTCCTATACGCGCGACTTCACGTTGATCGCGAAACGAAACGGTGCAAAGGGAAATCGATATGGCTTTTCAATTTCAAAAAAGATGGGAAAAGCAAACAAAAGGAACCTGTTAAAAAGACGATTGCGGGAAATAGTGCGCCTCAATGAAGCGCGCTTTCCGGTGGGATATGATTTTGTCATTATTCCGAAGGAAGCCGCTCGCGAGCTGGACTATCGTGAATTGATGCGTTCGCTTGTTTACAGTGCGGCGCGTCTTGAAAATGTCCTTCATAAAAAAAAGGACGCGGCACGATCGAAATGAACAGATTGGCTATTTTGTTGATTCGGTTTTATCAATTCGCCCTTTCGCCCATGTTGGGGCACGGAAAATGCCGATATCAGCCCACTTGCTCGCAATATGCTTTGGAAGCGTTCCACAAGCATCGTTTTTTTACCGCACTGGCGTTGACCGTGTGGCGCGTACTTCGGTGTAATCCGTTTAGTAAGGGCGGACACGATCCACTTCGATAGCCGGCGAGGCATCGAGTAACATATTGCAGAGAGGACATTCTATTGCAGATTCTCTATCAAATTTTTGGAGCGATCATGAGATGGCTCTACGAAACCGTTGTATCCTTTGGCAGTGAGCCTGGTTCGGTTTCCTTTTTTGCGATTACTATTATTCTGATGGCTGTTGTCAGCAAAATTCTGACGTTCCCGTTGACGCTGAAGCAGGCGCAGGCATCGAAGAAAA
>JAEXCD010000048.1 GCA_023393715.1 Bacillota bacterium | reverse complement strand
TCCAGCCGCTCTGTATAAGACCGGATGATATGATCCTCCTGTCCCGCAGCGGTATCCTTTTTTAATTCTATGGTCTGTGTTTTCTTCCCTGTCGCAGGATCGACCGTGATTTTTACGCCACGTAAAGCGTCCAGCGCAAAGCTGTCCAGGTACGTTACTCTTCGATTCTCCGCTTGAAGCTGCGTGTTTTCACGATAGCTTTCCTGGGGCCATTTGTACGTTTCATCTTGCTTCAGAATATTTTGACCATAGAGTCCGGTAAAGGTTCGTTCCAACACATCATGCTCATTTAAGAAATTGATATTTATGGTGTCTCTGCTATAGTAGACTCTCAGCTCTGCCGGATTGAACCCGTCTGATTCCTTAAACTCGATCACTTTATCTGCGGCTTGACTGTCCTGGTGGTTTTCCGGGAGGGGGAGATGAAATCCGTTGATATGGAAGCCGCTGTCCTTCGGATCAGCGGAAAGCTGTTCCGCCTTATATTTTTCGATATATTTTTTTACTGTTTCCTCTTTTAGCGTTTGCCCGTCGCTAAGCTCGATTTTCTCTTCTGTGGACTTATAGGGTCGATATACCTTCTCTCTATTCCCGATATCATCGATTTTTCCGTCTGGCACTTCTTCGATATATCTTCGGATATTATATTGAATATCCTTGTTCTTTCCCCATACGGCATATAATTTTGTATCCTCTTGCAGAGCCGCGCCAAATTGAAACGCTTCTCCGATATACTCGCCGTTTTCATCGATCGTTTCCTGAGCCGTCCAGTGTTGGAAGGTATGTCCGAATCTTTCGGGTTGGTCTGCGCCCTTTGGCGTGGGATCCTTTGTAACGTTATGATGATCATCCCCCGCTTGCAGGAATTGACTCGGTATTGATGTGTGACTGTGCCTTCCGGTATCAAATATGAGCCATGCGCCTTTGATCACCTTTCCGTATAAATTTACATCTTCACCGGAAACGGTAAACGCTTTATCGTCAACTTTTTCGCTAAAATCTTTATCCTTATACCATCCCTCCAGCTTTTCTCCGGCTTTTAACGGCAGGGGGATATCCGCGAGCGATACCTCATCTGCATCGATCACCGCCATTTCCCAGGCCTCTACCCAACCGTCCGGAGTAGCCTCTCCATCCTCTGCATGGTCTTTTTTCAGAAAAAAATTCAGGTCGCGGTATCTGGCATATTTCCCTTCGATTTTCACGGTCTCTTCTTGTTCCGGATTGATTTTTTCAATATTCAAATACAAGTCGTCATTTTCATCTCTCTGGTTAAACTCGAGCCTCTGATCCTCCTGATACCAGCCTAAAAATTTATATCCCTCTTTTTCGACGGTTTTCGGAGCAAAAAGCCGGGCCTCCTCTTTCGTCAGGATTACTTCGGATACAACCTTTTCTTCTCCGTTTTCTCCATTGATCACAAACCTGTAGGTTCGGGTTGGCGCATAGGGGTTGATGCTTCTCAGGCGCGCGCCCGTTTTTTCAAATTCGGCTGCGCCGTTCGCTGCCGTCTCAGCCTGCGGTGTTTCTTTTTTTATTTCCTGATCTTCCGCACTTTTCTGCTCTTCTTCATCCGCTTCTACGATAATTTTTGATTCGGACAGATCAATACTGCCGTCCTGATAAACGGTGACGATTTTTACGTCTTTTTCTCCTGAAAAGGAGGTATCCGGTTTATAGTCTCCAAACGCTTCGTCGGGATTTTCGAACAGATCCTCTTCCGCCACATCCTTTTCCGGATCTGAAAAATAGTATTTTGTCCCTTCCGGAAGCGCATCTGTATTTTTTATCGAATCCCCGGCAAAGACCTCAGCGCCTGCCGTTATGACCTGTTCCTGTACCTGCGGCTGGTATTGTTCACTCAGATAGCTTTGTCCGGAAGCCAGCGCGTAATCAAATGGGACTGCACCTGAAAATAAGGCTGCCGCTATCGCTAAGCAAAAAAACCGCTTACTTTTTTCTTTCATGTTATCCTCCTGAAATCTATGGAATAAACACACCCCGGCTTTCCGTTCCATCTGAATTACCGGCTGATTTTGTAGATCCATTTCCATAAAAAGCGCTTACTCTTATATGCATATACATATCCAATTATACCGTTTTTAATCAATTTGACCCGTTCCGGTGCAGATGCCCTGCACCGGAACGGGTCAATAACCGGGTCATTTCGTTTTCTTGTGCGGCCGTACCGCACTTATTGCGCGGCCGTATAGAGTGCAAAGAAATCGCTCTTGTTTTCCATCAACGCGTCATATCTTCCGCGTTCGACCAGCCGTCCCTTCTTCAGAACGAGAATTTCATCATACTTTCGCAGCAGCTCCCCGTCCAGGGAATGGGTCACGACGATGCGCGTCAGCTCCCGGAGCTCCAGGATGGAATCCATCACCCGACGGGCCGTCTCCGGATCCAGCGCTGCGGTCGCCTCATCCACGAGCAGCACCGACGTCCTCCGCAAAAGGCTCCGGGCAATGGCTATGCGCTGTCGTTCGCCGCCGGACAGGCTGTTTCCGTTTTCCCCGCAGAGGTACCCCGCGCCCTTTTCGCGAATCAGCGCAGACAGACCGGCGCGGTCGATCGCTTCGGAAACCGCCTCCTCGGAAAACGGCTGAAACAACGTGATATTGTTTCGGATGGTATCGTCAAAGACAAACACCTCCTGCTGAATAAGCGCGCTCAGATCGTAGAGGGATGCGCTGTGAATCGTTCGAAGCTCGTGACGATCGTACCAAATCGATCCCCGATAGCCGGTATGACTTGCCATAAGGAGCTTCAATAAAGTAGATTTGCCGCTTCCGGAGGCCCCGACCACCGCGTAGCTCCTTCCGCGTTGAAAATGGACGCTGATGTCCTGAAGTGCAAAGCCGTCTTCGGTGTAGCCAAAGCTTACATTTTCAAGGGTGATGCCCGTCGAAAGCTGTGCCGGGATCTTCGCTCCTTCCTCCCGAACGTTCGCTTCCAGAGCCTCCGCCAGTCGGTCAATCAGCGCTCCGGCCGCCTTCCGTTTCGCAAAATGGTTGGGGAGCGTGTTGATCTGGTTGATTATACTGCCGTTCAGCTCCATAAAAAGGACCAATACGCCGGGTGTCATGGCTTTCCCGGAAAGAATCAGACAGATGCCTGCTAAGAATGTGCCGAACTGTGCCGTAACACCGGCAACGCCGCCCAGCATGCTCAGCACGGTGCTCACCCTGCGTTTGCTGCATTTTTCCCGCTCCAGCTCCTCATTCTCCTCCCGAAACAGCTGCATCACCGCGCCCTCGGCTTTGAAGCTTTTTATGACGGGAAAGCCGGTCAGACCGTCTTTCATCATTGCGAGAAAATGCCCATTTCGTTTGGAAACCCGTACCTCAGCGCGCTCCATCCTCCTGCTGAAAAGCAGCGAGACCAAAATGGGGAGGGAATAAAATCCTATTGCCATCGCGGTGAGGAGCGGACTATGCCAGAGCATGAGCGTGAGAGCGCCGACCAGCATCACACACTCAAACAGCAGCTCAAAAATATTTGCCACATAGTTTTCCTCAATACTGGTGGCGTCATTCGTAAATGCCGAGAGGTATGTGGCGGTTGCCTCCCGCTCAAAAGAGCTGATGCTCTTTTGCGTCAGCTTTTGGAATGCCGTATTCTTATACTGCTGCATCGCCTTCTGAACAAAGCGCGGCTGAGATAGATAATCCAGCGATTTTGCGGCGATGATGAGCAGCACGATGCCCGCCGCCAGCCAGAAAAGCTGAGACGGGCGATATGCTCCGGATACGCCGGAGGCCGTGTCGAGCATCTGCTGAATCAGCCAGGCCATTGCGAGATTGACGGCGCTGACGATCGCCGTCGCAAACAGTGCCAAAGCAAAATTGAGGCGATTGCCGCGATAAAATTCAGCGGTGTAGCGTCTGCGCTGTAAACGTTGTTGCTTCTTCATATTTAATTTCCTCCCACAGAGCAGATAAGGAGGAGGAATTTTGTAATAAAACCATCTGTTCGACACCATCGAGCGCCGTTGCACCAAAATCGTCGTAGGCCGTCCCTTCCGTACCGGATACAAACCGAATCCGATTCGCGTCGTAGCTGGGTGAACGATCAAACCGCTGTGCCAGCTCCACTGCACGGCGCAGCTCCCGTTTTGCCGCCTCGCGGTCCTCGAGATGCAGCTGTGCCATAGCGCTGCATACGATAAAGCCGGACAGCGCCTTATCAGCCCAGCAGGTATGCCCTGACCTTTTCGCCGCAGCCACCGCCGCTTCCAGCCACTGAACCACTTCAATCATCGCCGGAGCATTTCGGGCATGCTCGTAGCTGTTGAGCCGTCCTGCGGCAATACTGAACTGATCGGACAGCGTCTGCAGCATCGCGCGGGAAAGATAGGTATCGGCCTCCTCGTCCCTGCCGATGGACGCAAGGATTTCTCCGATCTGCGCGTTGTTCACGCCGCAGGGATTATGCTTTTTCAATAGCTCCGCCGCCTGCTCCCGCTGCCCGAGTGAACGGTGAGCTTGCGCCATCTGGGTGCAAATCGAGGTGGCGCTGATTTCCGGATCGGTATTTTGGCTGATCAGCCGACATGCCTGTTCATACAGCTCCAACGCACGGTGATGAAATGCCTCGCCGCACGCTTCAATTCCCTTCAGTGCATAGAGCTTCGCCGAATGATATACGATATCAAAGTCATGCGGATATTTCCTGAGCTGCTTTTCCACCTGCTCCACCGGCATATCCGCACTTTTGTCGTGCGTGCATTGCTTTAGAAGGCGTAAGAATTGCTCCTTACTGTTGCTTTGCATCTCATAGCCCAACAGCACATCTACCGAAACCTCAAAGAAATCCGCCAGCTCCATCAAAATGCTCAGCTCCGGCGTCGATAGACCCAGCTCCCATTTGGAAATGACACCGGCCGATACATGAACCGCCTCCGAAAGCTGCTCCTGAGTCAGTCCGCACTGTTTGCGAAATAGACGAATGTTTTCCGCTAAACGATCCTGCATAGGTTCCTCCTTTATCTGCCTGTACAAAGTCTATCGCGGCAAATGGCCGAAATGAAGCGCCGTATTGGATAGAACGTAGAAAAATAATTCTACATATCATTGAATTACACATATTATAACGGTTTTGTCTCCACCGCGCCCGAATGAATGCCGTGACCGCGCCGGGAAAATATGCGCTCTGACATTCCCTTGTCTTTGTGCTACACTATAGACGCACAGCAAAAAAACGGCAGATCATTCAAAAACAGCAGATTATTCAAGAAACGATGAGGTAGTATGATGACAACCGTCTTTGTACACGGTCTCGGACAGGCTCCGACTGCCTGGGACAGCGTGATCGAACACCTGCCGGAGGAGCGTTCGATCAAATGCATTTCGCTCCCCCGTCTCACCAAGGAGCAGGAAAATACCTACGACAATCTATATGCCTCCTTTGAGCGCGAGTGCACTCAAGCGGAGGAATCGCTCCATCTGTGCGGACTCTCCCTTGGCGCCATGCTGGCGCTGAATTACGCGATTCGCCACCCCGAGCGCGTGACGGATTTGATTTTGATTGCCCCGCAATACAAAATCCCAAGAGTTCTTTTCTCCGTTCAGAATACGCTGTTCCGCTTTTTCCCTAAAGGGGCCTTTCAGAAAATGGGCTTTTCGAAGCGCGCCACGCTCACGCTCGTCCGCTCGATGACCCGGATCGATTTCACGTCTGAGTTAAAGAAGGTCTCGTGTCCGGTTCACATTCTCTGCGGACAAAAGGACCGCGTAAATCAAAAGGCGGCAACACAGCTGGCCCAGCTCCTGCCGAAAGCGACGATGGCGCTGATCGCCGATGCGGGACATGAGGCCAACACAGACGCCCCCGAAGCCTTAGCCGACGCACTCCGCGCTTTTTGGCTTTCGACAAGGACAGAAAATGCGTTTTGATTTTTAACAAAGCAGAAAAAGGATGGCTGCTCATGAGCCGACCTCCTCCGGTTTGTCTCTCGATCGAACCCTTGGGGATCGCCTATAAGCGCCATCCTTTTTTATTTCTTTTATTCATTTGCCGCGCGGTGCGGCTCTCCGATACGCTGCTTCGCAGACGGTCTCTCTGCCACAGGTCGGAAATACCGCCCCATGCGGCCGGCTCACGCCGCGCCCTGCCAACGGCGGGCTGATGTTCGCGTCATTACTCGTCCATGGAGCGCCGATCCTCCAGCGCCTTCGCCAGCGTCAGTTCATCATAGTATTCCAGGCTGCTGCCGACGGGAATGCCGCTGGCAATTCGCGTTACGCGCACATCATAGGCGCGCAGAAGCTCCGCCAAAAACAGCATCGTCGTCTCCCCCTCCAAGGTCGGAGAAATGGCTAAAATCACCTCTCGCACGCGCGAAGCGGATTCATCGCCCTTTTTCGGCAGGCGTTCGAGCAGGGCATCGACCCCGATGTCCTCCGGCCCGCGATCGCGCATCGGCGAAATCAGCCCGCCGAGCACGTGATAGCGCCCGCGAAAGCTGCCTCCCCGCTCCATGGCGAGCAGGTTCGTTGCGTCCTCAACCACACAGAGGATCGTATCATCGCGGCGCGGATCCGCGCAGATGGCGCATTGCTCCAAATCGGTCAAATTGCCGCAGACCGGGCAGCGATGAATCCGCTCCTTTACCTGCGTCAACGCCCAGATAAACTGATCGACTCGCTCCGGCGGCATTTCCACGACGGAGAGCGCCAAACGCTGCGCCGTCTTTCGTCCAATGGTCGGCAGCTTGCGAAATTCCTCGACAAGCGCCTCCACGGATTCCGGATATTCGCTCATAACAGCCCCGGAATACTCAGTCCGCCGGTAATGCGGCCCATTTCGCTCTCCTGCAGCTGGGATGCCTGATGAATCGCATCGTTGACAGCGACCAGAAGCATATCCTCCAGCATCTCGACATCCTCCGGATCGACACTGCTCGGATCCAGTTTGATGGAGAGAATTTCCTTCTTTCCGTTGATCCGCACCGTCACCGCACCGCCGCCGGCGCTGGTTTCAAGCTCCGTCTCATCGACCTTCGCCTGCGCTTCCTCCATCTGCCGCTGAATTTTCTGCATCTGCCGCATCATGTTGTTCATATTCCCTGCGCCGCCGAAGCCGCCGCGTCCCTTTGCCATATCTTCCTCCTTGTTTTGTCCTTTTCGTCTATTGTACTATTTCTCATTCGCAGGCGGTAGCTCTTCCGAATAATCCACCTCCAGAAGCGCCGCCGGAAAGGCTTGTTTCAGTTTCTCCAGCACCGGATCGCCCTCCGGTTCCTCTGCACGCTGCTCTTGGGTGCGAACGGAAAACTGCATCGGCTCGCCCGCCAATTCCGACAAAACCCGCTGCAACTTTTCCGTATGCGGCTCAATCATGGCAACAAAAATCTGTCCGGTCTCCGCAAAAATGAGCTGCATTTGATTGTTTTGAATCCGACAGCGTTCATATCGCTCAAAGAAGGTCTTGCGCAGGCCGCTCGCCGCTTCAAATCGCGTAAACAGCTCCTCCCGGTTTGCCTCAAACCACGCCTGCGGTTCCCGTTCCCGATCGATCGTTGCCGAAATATCCTCCAGTGGCTTATCCGGACTGCTCTCTCCCATCTCCGGCGTCTCAAAATCAGGTGCAATACAGCCCGCTTTCTCCGACTGCTCCGTCACCGTCTCCTGAGCCCCGGCCGCCGCTTCCTGATCCGGCTTCCGGCCGTCCGGACGGCATGCTTCGGTCGGGCGCTCCTCTGAAACAGGCTCTGGTTCGCTGCCCGCTGCGTTGCCCGACGCAGGGGGTAAAACGGCTGAATCCACCACCGAATCGGCCGGTGACGCCGGATTTCGCAGCGCCGTTTGGATCGCGCCCGAGCCGACGAGCCGGCGAACCTCTTCCCGCACCACCGCCTCGGGGATTTGCCATCGCTGAATCGCTCGCAGCTTCGCCTCCACGGCGTCCAGCCGCGAAGCAAGCTCCTTTGCCGAATGGTAGTCGATAAGCCGCGCCACCGTCGTCTCCAGCAAGATGTCCGCATAGTCCGACCGCTGCATCAAAAGATCGGCCTCGATCAGAATCTCGACGGAGTCCAGCATGCGCTGCATATCCGTTCGGCTCGTTTGCCCCTGAAGCCGGCTTCGCTGCTCCTCATCCACCGGCAGACTTGCGCCTCCGTCATTCATCGCCTTGCACAGCAAGAGACGCCGGAAATACGACAAGAGCTCGCGCAGCAGGTTTCGCGCATCCTTCCCCTGTTCCAAAATCTGTTCGGTCAGGGCCAGCGCTTCGGACATGCTGTCGCCAAGAATCGCATCGACCAGTGTCGCTATGACGGAAACGCTCACCGTGCCCAACACCGATTCCACAATCGCATGCGTGATATGCGGCTGCTCCGTCGCCAATACCTGATCAAACAAAGAAAGCGCGTCGCGCATCGCGCCGTCCGCCGCCGTCGAAAGCGCGTTTAACGCTTCCTCATCGACCG
>JAEXCD010000037.1 GCA_023393715.1 Bacillota bacterium | reverse complement strand
GCATCATAGGCGCCACCGAGGTACTGGTGTCCGTTTTCGAGACATTCATAAGTATAAATTCCAATCATTTTGCGTCCCTCCCGTCCTTTGCTATTATAACCAATCTGAGGAAAAGACAAAAGACATCCCCCTTTTTCTTCCGAAAACGGGCGACAATCGGCATGCGACGTGGTACACTGAACTTACTTTATCGAACGGATAAATGTTCAAAATCCGGAAACGTACCGGACAATGTACGGTCCCGCGGGAGGGATATATGGTTGATTTTTTAGTTCGTCTTTTTCTTCCGCATATTTCAAAGCAAAATGCGGAAACGCAGCGACAGCAATACGGACGGTTCTCGAGCATTGTAGGAATCGTACTTAATCTGCTTTTGGCGCTGAGTAAAATTGTCGTCGGTTTATTCAGCGGCGCGGTCTCTGTTTTAGGAGACGGGATCAATAATCTTTCGGATGCGGGTTCCTCGATTCTCTCGCTCTTTAGCTTTATGATCGCATCAAAACCTGCCGATGCAAAGCACCCCTTTGGCCATGCGCGCATCGAGTACATCGCATCGAGTGCGGTCGCCGTTGTGATTGCACAGATTGGCCTTTCCCTTTTTATGGAATCGGCAGACAAGACGCTTCACCCGCAGGTGTTGCCCGTGAGCGGAATCATCGTCGGGACGCTGCTCGCTTCCATTATCGTAAAGGGCTGGCTGTACCTCTTCTACAAAAAGATGGCAAACCGCATTCAGTCCGAGCTGCTTCATGCAACGGCCGCAGACTCGTTTTCCGATGTCCTGGCGACGTCGTCCGTCCTGATCGCTTTGCTGCTCGGAGCAGTGTTCGGAATCGGGCTGGATGGCCCCATGGGAATCGTCGTCTCTGTTTTACTCTTTCGATCAGCCTGTGGTATTCTTCGCAACACCCTTGACCATCTTCTGGGCCGTCCTCCCCACCGAAGCGAGGTCGATCGGCTTCGCGACGAGCTGTTGAGCTACGAGGGCGTCTTAGGCATTCACGACATGGTCATTCACGACTACGGCCCCGGCCACCAATTTGTCACCGTTCACGTGGAGGTCGACGCCAGAGTGGACGTACTGGCGAGCCATGCGATGATCGATCAAATCGAGCGGGATATTCGTCAAAGGGATGGCCTGCAGCTTACGATTCATATGGATCCGTTAATTTTGGATGACCCGAGGACCAATGAAGTTCGCGACGAGATTAATGCGTTGATTCGTTCTGAAAACCCCGACTATTCGATTCATGATTTCCGATTGGTGGAAAGCTATCGTTCGTTGAATCTCGTTTTTGACCTGCTGATACCGGCGACAGAAAAGAAATCCGAGCAGGAGGTGGAACAGGAAATCCGGGAACGAATTGAAGCGCGCTTTCCAACCTACCACATCGTATTGACCGTGGATCGGGATTTTCTCTATTCCGTAGAGGAGGAACACCATGTATCATGACATTCCGCCCATTTTAGAGGATTTTTTGAATTATCAGCGAACGGTGCGCGGATTATCCGCGAACACGATTCGCGAGTATTATTACGATCTTCGCGGCTTTCTGCGCTTTATCCAATACCGGTACGGCGACGAGGAGCTTCAAAAAAAGCCGATGGAGGAAATCCCCATTCGCTCCATGCGCAAGGAGGATCTGGCGCGAATCGATCTGAACGATCTTCATGCCTATCTTTCCTACTCCGATTCCGAACGAGGTGATTCGCCGACGACGCGTGCGCGAAAAATGGCTTCGCTGCGCTCTTTCTATAAGTATTTGACCGTCATTGCCGAATATTTTGAAAAAAACCCGGCGGCCAAGCTGTCGACGCCTAAGGTCAAAAAGCGGCATCCCGTTTATTTAACGCTTTCGGAGGCCGTTTCGCTGATTGAGACCAGCGCGAAGCAGGAGAACGTCTTTTTCCGTTACCGCGACATTGCGATTCTGGTGACCTTTCTGACGACGGGAATTCGTCTCAGCGAGCTGTGCGGCATGAACCTCGCCTCGATCCGCGATCACACGTTTAACGTGGTCGGCAAGGGCAATAAGGAGCGGAAAATATATATGACGGAATCCTGTGAAGCGGCGATTGATCAGTATCTGGCCTATCGACCCAACGTACCCAACGAAAAAGCGCTGTTTCTCTCGTCGAGAAAACAGCGCATGAGTCCAAGAGCGGTTCAGCACCGCATTGAGGGGTTTCTTCGCGAAGCCGGCTTTGATACCTCGGTATATTCGACACACAAGCTGCGGCACACAGCGGCGACACTGATGTATAAGGAAGGCGTCGATATTCGCACGCTCCAGCGCATCCTGGGACACACCTCCGTCGCTACGACGCAGATTTACACACATGTTGAGGACGAGCTCGTGCGCGAGGCGATGTCGCGAAACCCGCTTGCCCGTCTCCAGGTCGATCCTGCCCCCGAGAAAAAGGATTAGGCTCTCCCTCGGCGCTTGCGTCGAATACCGGATTCTATGGTGAAGACCGTTTCCACCAGAATGATCGAGACGCCGATCGCGCCGGCGGTCAGAAGCGTTTGAACGGCATATTGCCCCGCTTCGGCCATGTCGAGCGCCAGAAAAGCCAGCGCCATTCGGTACAGCAGTGCGCCGGGAACAAGGCAGAAAAATCCCGGAACGAGAAAGATCGTGACCGGTTTTCGGAAGAGACGCGCGCCCACCTGAGACAAAAAGGATACGCAGCTTCCCGCAAGGAGCGTGCTCAACAGGGTTCCCATGTCGATGCAGGCGTTATAAATGATCCACCCGAGAAGGCCGATCAGGCCGTCGAAGAGGACGGGAGCACCGTATGCGCCCAAAACGGTGGAAAAGCCGGCCGTCGCCAGAAATGCACCCAGCATGCTGCACAAAGCGGCTCCGGAAAAAAGATCGCTCATTGCCCCATTCCTCCTGTCATCAGTAATCCGGCAATCGCGCCGCCGGACAGGGCGACCGCAACCCCCAACGCTTCCAGCAGGTTTCCGCCGCCGCTCATATAGTCCCCTTTCAGGATGTCGCGAACGCCGTTGGTCATCGTCGTCCCCGGAAAAAGGATCATGAGTGCCGCCGTCAGAAGGCGCTGTACATCCAGACTTCGTCCCAAAATGTGATCGAGTACGCCGATGACCAGAGCGACTGCGAGCGCGTGAACAAAATTCGGAATAAAGCTGCCGGAGATCGGCAGACGCATCAAATGCTGGGAACAGACCAGAACGACGCCTGCAAGCAGCGCAATCAGAAATTCCAGAGGTGTTCCGTTGAGCATCATCAGAAAAAAGCCGCCCGTTGCGATGGTATACAAATCGATGCGCAGCCGGTTTCTTTTTTTCTGCTCCAGGCGCACCAGCTCCTGATAGGCCTCCTCGGGCGCCAGTGTTCCGTCCTCAATGGAGCGGGAGATCTGGTTGACGATGACAATGTGATCGAGATTGATCGAACGGTTCTTGATGCGGCGAACGGCGGTGATATAGGTTCCGTCGCACAGTGTCAGCGTGACATGAAGGCCCGTCATGATGGCGACGACGTCGACCTCCCGGTGCCGTGTCTTAGAAAGAATGCGCAGGGCCGTTTCTTCAACGCGATACGCCTCTGCGCCGCTTTTCATCAGCAGGACGCCGGCAAGCAGCGCGACGTCCAATAATGTTTTATCGCGCTTTGACAGCGAGCCACTGTGGTGCAGTGAACCCGTGGCCTGCGTAATACATGGTTCCATCGCGTCTTCCTTTCTCCGTCATCCCCGATATCGTCCGATGGCAATATCCGAAAAATACAGCGTATAAAAAAGGCCGCCTGACCAATCGTCAAGCGGCTTCTCCTATGGTGCGGATGAAGGGAGTCGAACCCCCACGAGCTTGCGCCCACTAGTCCCTGAAACTAGCGCGTCTGCCTATTCCGCCACATCCGCACAGAAGAGGTACTCAAACAGTATAAGCGCATAGAACGAAAAAGTCAAGCGATTGATGATAAAAAAGAGAGGGCATTTCTGCCCTCTCCTCGATCACTGAAAGATGCTTGTTTTGTCAATTACTGAATGTAGTTCAGCTCAATGTTTTCGAGATTCGGAATCAGCGTCGGATTGCTCTGCTCCGCTTCCTTCAGCGTGCTGTCGATTACCGGAATCGAGTCCGCCAGACCGTCGGTGTTGTTGACGATGGCATCGTAAATCTTCTGGTAATCCTCCTGAGTGAAGGTCTTAAAGCGGGAGAAGTCGTCCGAAATCTGAACGCCCTTTTCATTGACGCCAAGGCGAAGCGTCGTGCCGCCGGCGAATCCGCCCTCGACAGCAGTCTTGACCGCATCGTTGACCGAACCGCTCAGGTTCTTCATCGCGGAGGTAATAACCTCTTCGCCCATATCCTTCTGATCGACGTCGACGCCGATCATCTTTCCGCCGTTTTCCTGAGCCGCTTTGAGGACGCTTGCTGCGATGCCGCCGCCGCAGGAGAAGATGACTTCAGTGCCGTCCGTGTACCAGGAGGACGCCATCGTAGCGATCTCCGGCTTTGCGACGAAGGATCCGGTGTAGTTGTACTTTACTTCCACCTTCGTGTTCATTTCTTTTGCCGCATAGTTTGCGCCCGCGATGTATCCGAAGCCATAACGGATAACGGCCGGAACGGCGACGCCGCCCATGAAGCCGAGCTTCGTATAGCCGTCCTTTACCGCAGCATACCCGGCGAGGAAGCCGGCCTGCTCTTCACGGTACAGAATGGAGACCGTGTTCGCGCCGACCTTGTATTCATCGCCCACCTTCGGCTCGGCGTCGATCAGGATAAACTTTGCATCCGGATACTCTTCCTGAGCCTGTCCGACGGCGACCTCAAAGAGGAAGCCCGGCGTAACGACAACCTTTGCTCCGGCAGCGATTGCCTGATCAATGGCCTGCTTGTAAATCTGATCTCCTTCGCCGGCCGGCTTGATGTACTTCGGCTCAGCCAGCCCTGCTCCGGCAGCATATGCCTTCAGGCCTTCAAACGATCCCTGGTTAAAGGACTTGTCGTCGATCGTACCGAGGTCGGTGACCAGGTACAGATTTTCGCCGGTGATTGCTTCCGGCTCGGCTGCCGTGGACGAAGCCTCCGATGACGCTGCTTCGCTTGAAGATTCTTCCGAGGACTGCGACGTCTCAGAAGCCGAAGACTCTTCCGACGATTCCTGCTTCCCACCACACGCAGCAAGGCTCAAAACCATAGCCATGGCGAGAAGCAACGATGTGATTTTCTTCCAATTTTTCATTGTTATCCTCCCAATTTCTGTTCAGTGAACGAACCACATTATGATAACAGATTTGCACTATTTCTTCAATTTTTCAGAGATGTGCACATCCGAAATCAACAGATAAGGTTACCTCTTCCCTTTGTCAAAGGGCTGTCCCTCTGCGGCCGGAGCCGCCGATTTCTTTGACGTCAGGAACAGGACGATAATCGTGATGACGTAGGGCATCACCTGATAAACAGCCTGCGGAATGCCGAGCCCCATGAGGAACGGAATCCCCGTATAGGCCGCTGAGACCGTCTTGAGCAGACCGAAGAAAAACGCGGAAAACGCGATATATTTCGGCTTCCACTGTCCAAAGATCAATACGGCAATGGCCAAAAAGCCGTATCCCGCGACGTCGGCATTAAATTCGGTGGCGATCGGCAGGATGTAGATCAGGCCGCCGAGACCGCCGAGCGCGCCGGAAATCAGGACGCCGGCCCAGCGAATGCGCGATACGGATACGCCAGCCGCGTCTGTCGCCTGAGGGAATTCACCCGCAGAACGGAGCCGCAGCCCGAAGCGGGTTTTGTACAGCAGAATAATCGAGCCCACAAGGATCAGAAAGCCCAGGTAGGTCGTGACGTAGGCGTTTTGGAAAAACATCGGGCCGATGACCGGAATTTGCCCGAGAAGCGGCACGCTGTCGATTTTAAAGCCGCCCGGAAACGTGATCTGCTGAATGCCGACGAGCGAACGCGCGATATAAATCGCAAACGCCGAGGCGAACATATTCAGCGCAGTACCCGAAATCGTCTGATCTGCAAACATATTGACGGACGCAAACGCGTGCAGCGCGGAGTACAGCGTACCGCCCAAGACGGACAGGACAATGGCAATGAAGAGGGCGAGCGATAAATTCGCATCGGGATTGTTTCCGACGAAGTGCAGATATAGCGTGCCGCAGAACGCACCCATGACCATCATGCCCTCCAGAGCGATGTTGATGACACCGCTGCGCTCCGAAAACATGGCTGCGAGCGCGACGACGAGCAGCGGGATGGAAAAGAGCATCGCCTGCTGCGCGATAAAGTATACCGTACTCATTTCGCCACCTCCTGACGCGTCGCAGGCCCTGCCGGCTCTGCATTGACGTTCGTGTCGCTTTTCTGCTTTTTCTTAAGCAGTCTCTGGAAAAGAACCGACAAGGCCGAAATGTACAGGATGAAGGCAATAATCATCGTGATCAGCTCCGGCGCAAAGCCGAGCGTCTGAATAGCCTGCCCCCCCATCTGAACATAGGCGATAAACAGCGAAGCCAATACGACGCCGATCGGTTCGGTCAAGCCCAGCAGCGCGACGGCGATGCCGTCAAAGCCCTGAGACGGGAGCACCTCCTGCACGACGAGATGGTTTCCCGCACCCGAAAGATACAGCATGCCTCCGGCCAGTCCCGCCAGAAGTCCGGCAATGGACATCGACAGGATAATGCTCTTTTTTTCATTGATGCCCGCGTAGCGTGCGGCATACCGGTTCAATCCGACGCCCTTGAGCTCGTAGCCGAAGGTCGTTCGATGCAGAATGATGTGCAGAGCGATGGCGCACACCAAAGCGATCAGAATGCCGCCTCCGGTGATTGTTCCCGGAAACAGCAGATTCAACCCCATTCGAGGCACCTCGGCGGCGATGTCGACGGTCTGGTTCTTCATCTGATTGTAGATGCCGAAACGTTTGATAAAGTCATTGACGAGATACATGCTGGTGTAGTTGAGCATGATGCACGTAATAACTTCGTTCACGTTCCGGTACGCCTTGAGCACGCCGACGATGCTGGCGAGCAGCGCGCCGCCCAGTGCGGCGACGAGGAGCGCAATGATCCAAAGGAAGCTGGGATCGACGACACCCTCGAGCTTTTTACTGACGAGAATCGCCAGAAAGCCGCCCATCAAAAACTGACCCGAGCCGCCGATATTGAAAAGTCCCGTTTGAAAGGCAAAGCCGACGGACAGTCCGGTCATCAGCACCGGCATGGCAAAGTAGAACAGATCGCCCAGCCCGCTCAGCCCTCGGTTAAACGGCCCCAGGAAAAATTTCGGCAGCGCCTCTCCGATGGCGGACGGATTGGAGACGGCGATGACGCCGACGCCGACGATCAGTCCGATGAGGATGGCGATCAGAGACGGAAACGCCTTGACCCATAGCGTGGATTTTTTCTTTTGATCAGTCATTCACACGCACCTCTTCGCTTTTTGCTCCGGACATAAACAGACCGAGCTCGCGTTCCGTCGTCGTGTGCGGATTCAGCTCACCGACGATCCGACCTTCATACATGACTAAAATACGATCCGAAATGCCCATCACCTCGCTCAGCTCGAGCGAAACCAAAAGAACGGCTTTTCCGGCGTCGCGCTGTGCGATAATCTGACGGTGAATGTATTCGATGGCGCCGACGTCAAGACCGCGCGTCGGCTGAACGGCGATCAGGAGATTGTGATCGCGCTCCATCTCACGGGCCAGAATCGCTTTTTGCTGATTACCGCCGGACATGGCCCGGGCAACGGTATCCTTCCCCTGCCCCGAGCGAACGTCATATTGCGCAATCAGCCGATCGGCATATTCATTGACATGCGCTTCATTGATAAAGCCGCCGTGCTGGAACTCCGGTTCGAAATAGGATTGAAGCGCCATGTTTTTAGCAAGTGAATAATCCAGGATCAGGCCGAATTTGTGACGGTCTTCCGGAATATGAGACATGCCGTGTGTATTTCGGTAGCGAATCGATGCCTTGCTGATCTGTTCGTCGTTCAGGAAAATATCCCCGGAATAAGAGTCGATCAGGCCGGTCAGGGCATAGACCAATTCCGTCTGTCCGTTGCCTTCGATTCCGGCGATGCAGACGATTTCGCCTTCACGGACGTCAAAGCTCAGTCCGTGGAGCTGTTTCTGCCCCTGCTTCGTTTTTTCCAAGGTCAGATTGCGAACCTTCAGGACGCGTTCGCCAAGCTTTGGCTCGCCCAAATCGAAGTGGAGATCGACCTTGCGGCCTACCATCATTTCGCTCATCTGCTCCACGGTGACATCCTGAACCTTGACGGAGCCGATATATTTGCCCTTTCGAAGTACGACGCAGGTATCCGCAACCTGTTTGATTTCGTTGAGCTTGTGCGTAATAAAGATAATGGATTTTCCTTCCGAAACAAGCTGCTTCATAATCTGCATCAGCTCGTCGATTTCCTGCGGGGTCAGCACGGCGGTCGGTTCGTCAAAGATGAGAATATCGTTATCGCGATAGAGCATCTTGATGATTTCGACGCGCTGCTGCATTCCGACGCTGATATCTTCGATATAGGCGTCGGGATCGATATTAAAGTTATAGCGATTCGACAGTTCAACGACCTTTTTACGGGCGTCCCGCATTTGCAGAAAACCCATGTTGGTCGTTTCTGCACCCAGTACGACGTTTTCCAGTACTGTAAAATTCTGTACCAGTTTGAAGTGCTGATGCACCATGCCAATACCCACCCGATTCGCGTCGTTCGGATCCGAGATTCGTACCTTTTGTTCATTGACGAAAATCTCGCCGGAGTCCGGCTCGTAGAGACCGAACAACACGGACATCAGCGTCGATTTACCGGCGCCGTTTTCTCCGAGCAATGCCAGAATCTCTCCCTGATGAAGGGTGAGCGATACATTATCGTTGGCGATAATACCCGGGAATGTCTTGGTGATATTGAGCATTTCAATTACTTTTTTTGACATACCCAATCTCCTTCTTCTGATCGCTCCAACGGTGAGGTATACCGTGAAGAGTTATACTAAGTATATCAAAAAAAAGAGAATTCTGCTCGTTTATGATACATTTTAAAACGTTTTCTCCATAAAGCGCTCTTTTTTCGCTGAATCTGCCGTTTTGACGAGAAAAACGTAATCTTGTCATGGGGTTCATTCGCAATGAAGAGCATGCCCGTCATACTAAAAAAGCGGCATCGGAACATTCCGATGCCGCCGCGGACAATTCTCCTGTTTTCCCTTACAAAGCTTAAAATGCAGGGATTTGTAATTCCTGCCCCGGATATAATGCACTGCTTTCCAGCCGGTTCAGCTCCTGAATCTGCGCAATAACCACGCGGATATCGACGTGGTGCTCCGCGGCAATCGGTTCGGCAATATGCCACAGCGTATCACCGCTGTGCACAATTTTGGTCAATGGCTCTGTTGCCTCCGAGGCTCCATAGGCACGATCCTCCGGCATCCAGCTGACAATCAACACGATGAGAAGAATCAGAGACAGCGCTAAGCTGGATAAAAAACGATAAAAGCGTCGAGGGTTAATAACAATGCGAGATTTCATCTGAAGCTCCTTTTCCGAACATTTGTTCTATGTACTCAGTATAATAGAACAAATGTTCCCTGTCAACAACTTCAGGAAGTTTTTTCCGAAAGGGCGATAAAACATGCAGGCAATTGCCGCCTTAAATTTGTCCGCAGCCTTTTCGAATCCGACACATAAAAAGGAGCCGTCAAAGCAGACAGCTCCTTTCGCATTGCGCTCTAAGGAATAAAAAATATCACATTTCGATTCGCAGAGATCGGTTACTCCCTTACCTGCTTTCCGATTTCGACGAGCGAACGCATACAGGCCAGCTTTGCCTGTTCATAGACCAATCCGCCCTGATAGTACACGAAGAACGGCGCGCGAAGCGGCCCGTCGGCGCTGACCTCGATTGAGGAGCCGTCGATAAACCCGCCCGATGCCATGACGACGGGATCACTGTATCCCGGCATATCCCACGGATACGGCACGACCTCAGAGCCGACGCTCGCCGCAGATTGAACGGCGCGGCAGAAGGCGACGACCTTATCGGCCGAGCCGAGCCGGATGCATTGGATGATATCGCTGCGCGGATCCTCAGCCGCCGGAACGACGGCATAACCCGCCTCGGCGAAGACCTCGGCAAAGAGCAGCGCGCCGCGCAGCGCCTCCATCGTGATATGCGGCGCCAAAAAAAAGCCCTGTAATGTGAGACGTGTCGTACCGAACGTCAGTCCCGTTTCCTTGCCAAGACCCGGCGCAGTCAGATGATTGATGCACCGCTCGATCAGTGCCCTTCGCCCGGCAATATAGCCGCCGGAAACGGCAATGCCACCACCCGGATTTTTGATCAGCGAGCCCGCGATAATGTCGGCGCCCGCTTCAAGAGGCTCCCGTTTCTCCGTAAACTCCCCATAACAGTTGTCGACCATGATGATGGCGTTCGGCTGTCTTTTGCGGATAAATAACACGGCCTCCTCGATTTCGGCGATTGTGAAGGCACGCCGATCGCTGTATCCCGTGGAGCGTTGCAGCTCAACGAGCTTTACCGGCGTCTGCAGCGCGTGATCGAGCGCGTTCCAGTCGATCTGTCCGCCGGCCGTGAGCGCGACGCCCTCGTAGACGACGCCTTTTTCGAGAAGTGTCCCGACCTCGCTCCCCCTTATGCCGATAACCTCCTGAAGCGTGTCGTAGGGATGTCCGGTTGCCGCAATCATGCGGTCTCCGTTCCGAAGCAGCGAGAAGAGGATCGTGGAAAGCGCATGAGTACCGGATGAAATCGAGGGACGCACGATGGCGTCCTCCGCACGGAATACATCCCGGAAAATATGCTCGGCCTTCTCCCGCCCGCGATCTCCGTAGCCATAGCCCGTGGCGGAGAAAAAATCCGCCTGAGAAAGCTCATTGCGCTGGAAGGCGGCGAGTACCTTGAGCTGATTGTATTCTTTTATTTCCGCTAACGCGTGAAACCGATCCGCTAAGCGGGCCTCCGCACGGCGGACGCGCTGAACCGCCTCG
Source organism: Bacillota bacterium (assembly GCA_023393715.1). Taxonomy (GTDB): domain Bacteria; phylum Bacillota; class Clostridia; order Tissierellales; family Peptoniphilaceae; genus JAEXCD01. Next base: position 9,421 of record JAEXCD010000037.1, on the reverse strand, counting down.
TCCGGAATGTGATAGAGGGTGTGATAAAGATCTGCGGTATTTCGGTAAATGGATTCGTCCGTTGCTTCGATCATGTCGTTGGGTTCCTTTCTGTGAGGAAGCGCGTCATCGCTTCAATGATGTGTTCCTCGATCTGAGCCGGCGTGAGCCGGCTTCGGTCGAGCCATATCGCCTCCGGATCCTTTCGATACCAGGTAAGCTGCCTTTTCGCATAATTTCTTGAATTTTGTTGTATCAGCCGGCGCATTTCTGAAAAAGAGATCCGGCCGCGCAAATACCACACGGTCTCTTTGTAGCCTATGGCCGCCATCGCCTGTGCTCTCGTCGAAATACCGGATTGAAGCAGCCGCATATTTTCTTCGACCAGACCGTCGGACAGCATCTCGTCGACGCGCCGATTGATGCGCTCATAGAGCGCCTGCCGTTCATCGGTAAGCACAAAAACGAGCGCATCCCATTTCGGACTGCGCATGGTTTCGATTTTTTGGCGGCTGAGCGGAACGCCGGTACGCTCGTAGACCTCGAGCGAACGGATGATTTTCTTTCGGTCGGATGCGGTCAGTTTTTCGGCCGACATGGGATCGGTCTCCTGCAGGCGCCGATAGAGCGTCCGACCTCCATCGAGACGGTAGGCAGCGTCCAGCCGCTCACGCAGTGAAAAGTCGGCATTGACATTCGCAAACTGAAAATCGTGCAGTATCGCATCGAGATACAGCCCCGTCCCTCCGACAAAAAGGGGGATGTGTCCGCGCGCAGCCACTTTTTCGATGACCTCATAGGCCGCCCGCTGATATTGCTCCACAGTGAAGCGTATACCGGGCGGCTGGAGATCGATGAGATGATGCGGGACTTTGGCACGCTGTTCGGGCGTCGCTTTGGCGGTGCCGACATCCATTCCGATGTAGAGCTGCATCGAGTCCAGCGAGAGAATCTCACAGGAGAACCTTTGGGCGATTCGAAGACTGAGCTCCGTCTTGCCCACACCCGTTGGTCCGACTAAAAAGATAAGTTTTTGCGATTTTCCGGTAGCCACGAAAGAACCTCTTATTTAATGCGTAAAAATAATTTTTCCAAATCGGTGCGGCTTCGCCGAATCGTCGTCGGACGTCCGTGCGGGCAGGTAAAGGGATACCCGCACCGTCCGAGATCGCGTATCAGCTGACGCGCTTCTGCTTCGGACAGGCGGTCACCCTGCTTTACGGACGCTTTGCACGCTTTGGTCGCAAGGCGGTCGACGATGGCGTCCAGATCGTTGCAGTCGGCGATGTCGAGATCGAGAAGATCGTAAAACAGAGCGCTGTCTTCGGGCGCCTTGAACAAGGTCGGAACGGCGCGAAGAATGACCTGATGCTCGCCAAAGGACGAAAACTCATAACCGATGTTTCGGAGGACGTCCTCGCGCTCCTGAAGGCGATGGGTCTGCCAGTCCGTCAGAGGGACGGATACCGGCGGAAGCAGCTGCTGTGAAACAACCATGCCATTTTGGAATTGCTTTAAAAACCGTTCGAAATTGATGCGTTCATGCGCTGCGTGCTGATCGACAAAATACAGCGTTTGCGTCGCATGTTGTTCGAAAATCAGGTACGTGCGAAACGCCACCCCCAAAAACCGAAGCGAGGAATTCTCCGGAAAGCCGTTGTCCTGCATCGCGTCCTTGGATGTATCGGACGCGGACGGGTACCGGCTCGCTTCCTGAGCGCGTACAAAATCAGGCTCCGCAGCATCCGGCTGATACGCTTCAATGTGTTGATGCGCTTCATAAGCCTCATCCGGCTGCATCAAAGGGTCGTTCTCCTCTGAAAGCTCCTCAATCGAGAGCATTTGCTGCGCCTCGATCATGCGCTGAATATCCTGCGCTTCTTTTTTTTGCACATCTTCTGCTGTTGGGGCTGTCGACGGAGGTATTTGCGGCGCGGACCAGCGATAGGCGTCAATAATGCGCCGGTAGCTGTTTTCGGAGGAAAAATCATCGGGCTGTTTTGCCTCGTCCTCAGGAACGGCTCCGGGGATGCTCCGGTTTTGCTGCAGAGCCTTTTTTAACAGGAGGCGAAGTCCGTCCAATAATTCCTCAAGCCGGTGAAACTGGATCTTCTGCTTATTCGGGTGAATGTTGATATCGATATTGGTCGGATCGGTTTGAATGAAGAGCTGGAAAGCGGGAAAGCGACCGTTGGGAATGATCGCGCGGTACGCATCCTCGATGACCTGCCGGACGGTCTCGTCCTCGACGTAGCGGCCGTTGGCATATAAAAACTGCATTTGCCGATTCCCGCGGTAGAACGTGTTGTTTCCGATAAAACCGGTAATGCGATAGTTTTCAAATCGCTCGTCCACCGGAATCAGGGCCTCGTAGTAGGGGCGCCCGAAGAGGAGCAGCAGATTTTCTCTCGCGCCGTGGCCGCGGTTTGTCTGAAAAATCCGGCGATCCTCCCGAATAAAGCGAAAGGAAATAGAGGGGTTGCCGATGGCCAGGCTGTAAAGAAGTGCGGAAATGCGGTTTCCTTCCGCCGAATCCGATTTCATAAACTTTTGGCGCACCGGTACATTGTAGAACAATTCGCGCACCGTCATTTCACTTCCCCGCTGCATTGCGACGGGTTTCCTTGAACGGCACGCGCTGTTTTCAAACGTCAGCTCCAATCCGGTTTCCGCGCCTTCGATCTTGGAGCGTGCGAGCACCTTTGAAACGGCTATGATGCTTGCCAGAGCTTCCCCGCGGAAGCCAAGGGAACAGACGCGATACAGATCGTCAAAGGAGCTTATTTTTGAGGTTGCGTGACGTTGAAATGCCAGTTCAAACTCTTCCGGAGGAATGCCGGTGCCATTATCGGTGACTCGGATCAATTCCTTTCCGCCGTTTCGAATTTCGACGGAGATTTCAGAGGCGCCTGCATCGATCGCATTCTCAACGAGCTCCTTGACGACGGAAACCGGCCGTTCAATGACCTCTCCCGCGGCGATTTTCTGGATGGTATCTTCATTGAGCAGATGAATCATAGAAGCCTCCTTACATTTCCAATTTGCGGCACCGCTCGACAATGTCGTGCAGCTTGTTCAGCGCGTCAATGGGCCGAAGATCGTCGACGGACAGATCGCACAGCTCCTGAAGCAGGACGTCCTTTTGAAAATCGCTGAAGTCGCGTTGCCGCTCCACCTTCGTCGGCATTTCCTCGACAAAGGATACGTCGTTTATGGCATCGATGTTCCGAAGAATATAGTTGGCTCGGGCCAATATTTCATCCGGAAGGCCCGAGAGACGCGCGACCTCGATGCCGTAACTTTTATCGGCCTTCCCCTCAATCACCTTTCGAAGAAAAACGAGATGTCCGTCATTCTCCTGAATATCAACCTTGCGATTGGCAATGTTTTTTCTGCGGTCCGCTAAAGCCGTCAGCTCGTGATAATGTGTCGCGAACAGCGTTTTTGCCGGGAGATGACTGGACAGATACTCCAAAATGGCATAGGCGATCGACAGTCCGTCGTTGGTGCTGGTTCCCCGCCCCACCTCGTCGAGAACCAGAAAGCTTTTTTTCGTCGCATTTTGAAGGATGCCCGCCATCTCTTTCATCTCCACCATGAAGGTGGAATCGCCGCGCGCTAAATTATCCGTCGCGCCGATGCGGGTAAAGATGCGGTCCGTAATCGGAATGCAGCAGGAGGATGCGGGAACGAATGAGCCGATTTGCGCCATGATGAGGATCAGCGCGACCTGACGCATATACGTCGATTTTCCGGCCATATTGGGCCCCGTGATGATCTGAATGCGGTTATCTGCCTCGCCCAGAATGGTGTCGTTCGGGATAAATGCCGTTTCACAGGAACATTCCACCACGGGATGCCGCCCGTCCCGAATATCGATGGTATCGTTTTTGGAAAAAACGGGCCGGCAGTAATTTTGCGCTTCTGCGACGTGCGCGAACGAGGCCAGCGCATCCAACCGGGCGATGACGAGCGCCGTTTGCTGGATGCGCACGGCATTGTCGGAGGCAAGCTTTCGAAGCTCCTGAAACAGCTGATATTCCAAGTCAAAGGTTGCTTTTTCATCGCCTAAGATGCGTGCGGCCTGAAGCTCCAATTCGTCGGTCAAAAAACGTTCCGCGTTTTTCAGGGTCTGACGTCGGCGATAATTTTCCGGAACGCGATCGAGGTAGGAATTGGTAATTTCGATAAAGTATCCGACGTTTCTTTTGAAAACGACGCGAAGATTTTTGATGCCGGTGCGCTCACGTTCCGATTCCTCATACCGAATCAGCGCTTCTCTCGCCTGTTCTCCGCCGTTTCGGAGCTGATCCAGCTTCTCGCTGTATCCCGATCGAATTAAATTTCCTTCGGTGAGGACAATCGGCGCGTCCTCGCGGATGGCCCTGACGATCGGCACGTACAAGTCCTGCAGCGGATCAATGCTTTCCCCGATGCGCTGCAGGCGAGGGTCAGCAGATTGACTCAGCTCGGCCTTGAGCTCCGGCAGACAGCGAAGGGAAGAAGCCAGCGAAAGCAAATCGCGCGCATTGCCGCGGTTGTACGCCAATTTCCCCAATAAGCGTTCCAAATCGTAGACGTTGTCCAGCAGTTCACGGACGCGAAGGCGAACCGAAACGCTCTGGAATAAGCTCTCGACGACGTTCAGGCGCGACTCAATTTCCTTCGGATCCGTCAGGGGAAGCTCGAGCCATCGGTTCAGCAGGCGCGAGCCCATGGCCGTTACGGTGTGATCCAGCACCCACAGAAGCGAATGCCGTTTGGTTCGGTCGTTCAGATTATAGTGCAGCTCCAGATTTTCCCGCGTAGAGGCATTGATGCCAAGCAGTTTTTCGCGCTCCACCCATTCGATGGAATTGAGATGCTGCAGCTGCTCCTCCTGGAACGTGTAGACGTAATCAAAAAGCGCAGACGCGGCCATCGCCGTAAGCGGATGCTTTACAAGAGGCCGAAGACTTTTTGCGCTGAAAAAACGCCGCAGATTCTGCATGGCGTCCTCTGCATTATCCGCTTTGGGCGACAGCATGGTTAGAAAAACGCCACGGCGCTCAAAGACGCGCCAACGCTCGGGATGCGAATCGACTTCCGTGATGACGAGCTCCGAGGGCGATAACGAGGTAATCCAATCGTTGAGCGCGGTGAGCGGATCCTCCGTGCCGATTTCTTCCGTCGCGCGCGTCTCTCCCGTCGACAGATCGGTATAGCACAGACCAAAGCTCTTCTCTGCAAGAAAAACAGAAAGGAGAAAATTATTTTTTGACTGATCGAGCGCTTCGGCATCGGTGAGCGTGCCCGGCGTAATAATTCGTGTCACGCTTCGCTTCACAAGCCCCTGCGCCAGCTTCGGGTCCTCCATTTGCTCGACAATCGCCACCTTCTTCCCCGCTTCGACGAGCCGTGGAATATAAGATTCGATGACGTGGTGCGGCACGCCGCACATGGGCGCGCGCTCTTCGAGACCGCATTCCCGCGTCGTAAGCGCCAGCTCCAAAATGCGCGCCGCTGTCTTGGCATCTTCAAAAAACATTTCATAGAAATCACCAAGTCGGTACATGATGATGCAGTCCGGATGCTGATCTTTAATGGACAAATAGTGCTGCATCATCGGCGTCAGCCGCTCGCGGTCGATGAATTCCATGCTTCCTCCTACTCTAAGGCTCTTCCCTCTAATGCGAAGGAATTGCCGGACACAATTTCCACCGGTACAAATCGACCGATCATCGACGCGTCGCCGCGGAAATGAATCAGCTTATTCTCTGAATTACGGCCGCTGACCTTTGTCGGATCGCTTTTGCTGAGCGCTTCGACGAGAACCTCACAGCGCTTGCCGAAATCCGCCTCGTTCTTTTTCCGGAAAATCGGATACAGGACGTCCAGAAGCTCCTGAAAACGTCTCGACGCCGTTTTTTCATCGACCTGATCGCTTCTGTCTGCGGCCGGCGTGCCCGGTCGCGGCGAGTAAATGAAGGTGAAGGCGGAATCAAATTCTACCTTTTGACAGAGCTCCAGCGTTTTCCGGTGATCCTCCTCGGTCTCGCCCGGAAAGCCGACAATTAAATCGGTCGAGAGCGAAATGCCGGGAATTTTTTCCCGCAGAGCCCGGACGAGCGACAGATAGCGCTCGACGGAATAATGTCGGTTCATGTCGGCGAGGACGCGATCCGAACCGGATTGAAGCGGAAGGTGAAAATGGCGCTCCACCTTTTCGCATGCCGCCATGACGTCAATCAGTTCCATCGAAAGATCCTTCGGATGCGAGGACATAAAGCGGATGCGCTGAATTCCCTCCACCTCATGAACCATGCGCAGCAGCTGCGGAAAGCGCGTATCCGTTCCGAGCCCGTACGAATTGACGTTTTGCCCCAAAAGCATGACCTCCTCATAGCCGTTTGCGGCTAACTGGCGGATTTCTCGCACGATATCCTCCGGCGCACGGCTCTTCTCCCGGCCGCGCGCATAGGGCACAATGCAGTAGGTGCAGAAGTTATTGCATCCGGTCATGATGTTAACATAGGCAAATTTATTGCCGACGCGGTGGTAGGCGGCCTGCTCCTGCTCCTCGAAAGCGGAGATGTCGACGACGCGCTCGCCGGTCTGCTGATGGAGCGCAACCAGCTGCGGCAGCTTTCCGATATTCTTCGTGCCAAAAATGATATCGACATGCCGGTATTTTTTTTCGATGACCTCGCGCGCCGGGCCGGTTTGCATCATACAGCCGCTCACGGCCAAAACGCGCTCCGGCCGCTCTTCCTTCCAGTGCTTGAGCGAGCCGAGCTGTCCGTAGACCTTCATTTCCGCATTCTCGCGAATCAGACATGTGTTATATAAAATGAAATCGGCGTCGTCACGGGAGAGCGTCGGCTCGTAGCCCATCTCCTCCAGCAGGTATGCGATGCGCTCGGAATCGTGCTCATTCATCTGACAGCCGTAGGTGTGAAGTAAATATTTCATGTATCGTTCCCTGATAGTCCCCTCATTTTGCATTCATAAAATCCCAGTTTATTTTACCACAAGGTATCCGCGGACTCGAACAATTCGCGACAAAGATCGGCAAAGGGAAACAGACGGAATATAAATGTATTTTGTCAAAAATGTGGTAAAGTAATAGTGGAAGGACGGTGATCACGTTGTACCTTTTTGCAACCGATTATGACAACACGCTGTGTCGAAACAACCTCATTGACGACGCGACGCGTCAAACGATTCAAGTATTTCGCGAGAACCATCTCTTTGGCATTGTCACGGGAAGGACGCCGGAAAGCATACGGGAAGAGCTGGAAAAGTGGTCCGTTGACGTGGATTTTATCGTTTCGGCCAGCGGCGCCGTCATTGATATCGAAGGAGTCCGGCGAAAAACATACTACATTCCCGTTGATACCGTCGATGAGGTCACTCATTTTTTAACGTCTTCTCCGGAGCTCACGCACGCCTACCTCTTTTCGGACGAGGGCTGTGCACCGATTCGCGAAATCGGCCCCTTTGTTCATCCGACGATCCGTACCGTTCCCCTTTCCAGCGTCGACCGAAGACACATATTCGGCTTTGGCGGAATCCGACTGCACAAAGAAACGGGCTTTCGTTCTTCGGCGGAAATCGGCGCCCTGTTCTCAGAACGATTTGGCGATCGCCTGAACGTGCATATCAACCGTCGGTTTATTGATTTGTCGCCCGGATCGGTCGATAAATCAACAGGAGTCCGCTTTCTCGCCGATCACTGGATGATCCCGGAGCAAAACGTATTTACGTTCGGCGACGGCGGAAACGATCTGCCCATGCTTTCTGATTTTCAGGGAGCGCGTGTGCCGGATGCATCCGCTGAGCTTGTTCGATGGATCTCACGCACCTTCCCCGATGTGAAAGCCTACCTGCAGTTTCTTCTCGATTGCTGAGACAGATGATTTCACCGCTGAATACTGCATGTAAAAAGGAGCTGTGACCGAACGAGACAATCGTTCGACACAGCTCCTTTTCGCTGCTTGCTGTTATTCTTCCGTCGGCGTTTCTTCCGCTTCTTCCGCGGGCTCTTCTGCAAACGAATCATCAAGATCGAGCAGATTGAGCTTTGCCGAAATCAGATCGCCGAGGTTGGTTCCGATATCCGAGCTCGTATCGAACGAGATCGTCGAAACGCGCTCCTGCTCCGGACGCGGCTGCTGCACCTTACGTTCTTTTTTCGGCTTGCGCTCGAAGCGGGAATCGTCGCGCTGCGGGCGTTCTGCGGGCGCGCTGCTTTCCTGCGCTACAGGCGGCTCCTGAAGCGCGCGAATGCTCAATGCAATGCGCTGTTTCTCCGCATCGATTTCAAGAATTTTCACCTGGACTTCGTTGCCGACCGTCAGCTCATCCGACGGCTTTTCAACGTGGTGGTTGGAAATCTGGGAAACGTGTACCAGACCCTCAACGCCTTCGGGCAGGCGCACGAATGCACCGAAATCCAACAGGTTGACGACGGTTCCGGACACGACATCACCGACCTTGTTGTTCTGGAAGAACAATTCGAACGGCTTCGGAGCTAACTGCTTCAAGCCGAGGGAAATGCGGTTGCGCTCGCGGTTGGCCTTCAGAACGATCGGTTCGACCTCCTGCCCAATTTCCAGCACGTCGGACGGTTTGCCCACGCGATCCCAGGAAATATCGGAAACGTGAATTAAACCGTCTACACCGCCAAGATCGACGAAAGCGCCAAACTCGGTCATACGAACGACCGTGCCCTTCACTCTCTCGCCGACGACAATGCCCTCCCAAATGGCATCCAGCTGTTCTTCCTTCAAAGCGCGGCTGGACAGTACGACACGTCTCTTCTTCTCGTCGATGGAAATGATCTTGCACTCGAGCGTTTCGCCAATGAACTGCTTGAAGTTCTTGACATAGTACGTCGTGATCTGTGATGCGGGAATAAATCCGTTGATGCCCATCACGTTCACGACGAGACCGCCGGTATTCTCACCAGTGACCTTTGCTTCGACGGTTGCAGCGGCTTCGTACTGATCGACCAATTTCTGCCAGTTTTTCAGCCCCTCGACACGTCTCGTTGAGAGAACGACGTTGCCTTCCCCATCATCTAATTTAATGACGTACACATCGATCTCTTCGCCTTCATGGAAAGCAGAATGCGTATCGGCGCGCTCGCCATCGGTCATCTCATCCGTTTTGATGATTCCATCCGCACGGAATTTGATGTCGACAAAAACCTCATCATCCTTTACGGCGATGACGGTGCCCTTGACGATGTCCTTCGGGTAGATTTTAATCATACTACCTTCTACTTGTTCCATGAATTCTTCGTTGCTCAGATTATCCATTCCTTCGACGACCTCCTCAATTATCCAGTCCGGCGTACTGGCGCCGGCTGTCAATAATATTGTATTAAAGTTTTGTACATTTTGTAAAGGAAAATCCTCAAGAACTTCGATATGAAGTTTATATTTTCCAGTTTTTTCGG
>JAEXCD010000060.1 GCA_023393715.1 Bacillota bacterium | reverse complement strand
GTACTGGATTTCCGAGCTTTGCCGGGACATCGAGGAGCAGATGGGGCCGGAGGCGGTTCTTTTGGGAACGCTCGACCGCATATATCAGGACGAGCTTCGCGTGCTGCAAAAGCAAATTCTCTCCTTTGAAGCGCAAAAGACCTATCACAAGGCGTACCGATCGGTGGTAAAGGGATTGCGTGCGTTTGCGGCGACACAGGAGCTAAATGGAACGAAGGCGTTGTACCGCTTTTTTGAGAAGAGCAGAGACCGGTTCGCGCAGGATTGCCGCAAAGAGCTGGAGCTCGTCAATCTGACGGATGAGAAGGCGGTTCTGGCTCTTGAGAAAAAGTGGAAGACGCTTCAGGCGGAGGAGCGGTTTCGCGAACGCTTCCTGTCGACGTGGGCCTGCAGCGTACCGTCGCTCTGTTTTCCGCTGACGGGGCTGGCGCATCAATATCACCTGCTGTCGCGGCTGCGATACAACGACAAGGCGCGAAGGCTTTCCAAGGATCCGGAGACGGCGCCGGCTTATGAGCAATATCGCAAATCGCTTCAGAGGCGCATCCATGAGACGGTGGCGCACTTTGAGGAGCGCCGGGCCAAAGGCGAACTATGGGCGGAAAAACAGAATGAAGGAATTCAGGACAAAGCAAAGTAATATTCAACGCTCGGAGCCGATCGGGATTTACGTACACATCCCGTTTTGCGCCGAGCGTTGTGCCTATTGCGATTTTTTGACGTTTCCGCACATGCAAAAGCTGCATGAGCCCTATGTGCGCGCGCTGTTAAAGGAGATCGAAACCGACGCGGCGCGGCGCGGCCTGCACGGTCGTTCGGCCGACAGTATTTTTTTTGGCGGCGGCACGCCAAGCCTTTTGGATGCGGGATATATCGAGGCTATTCTCAATAGCCTGCGGCGCGTCGTATCGGTGTCGCCGGATGCGGAAATCAGCCTGGAGGCGAATCCCGGAACGCTGACGCGGCCGGATATTCAAAGACTCCGCGCGGCGGGCGTCAATCGGATTTCGCTCGGTGTGCAAACCTTCGATGATTCGCTGCTCGCGTTGTGCAGAAGGAGCCATCGCGCGGCCGACGTTTCGGAGCAGGTGGCGCTGCTTCGCAGGGAGGGAATACAGAACGTCAATCTCGACATGATTTATGCGATTCCCGGTCAGACGCTGCGCCTCCTGAAACGGGATTTTCAGGCGGTTGAACGCCTGTCCCCGGAACACATATCGTGGTACTCCCTGATTGTGGAGGAGCGGACCCTTTTTTATCGGTGGCTTCGCGAGGGGAAAATAAAACCGGTTTCGGAAGATTCTGAAGAAGAGGCTTTCGAATGCATTCGGGCATTTTTGCACGGCGCGGGCTACGAAAGATACGAGGTGTCGAATTTTGCCCGGCCCGGGCACGCATCGCGGCACAATCTCAAATATTGGACGGGGAAGCCCTATTGGGGCGTGGGCTTGGGCGCGGCGTCCTATCTCGACGGCGAACGAAGCGCCTGCGTCGATCGCTTTCGCGTGTTCTTTGAACGGGTCGAGCAGGGACGGGCGACGTGGGAGCCGGAGGCGCGCACCGCGGAGGAGGACTGCTTTGAACGCGTGATGATGGGCCTTCGCTGCACCGCGGGGATGGATCGCGCGGACTTCCGGAGACGAACGGGCCGCGATATTCTGTCACTTGCGCCGGCGCTCTTTCAGCGGTATCGGGAGCGGGGTCACTTGTGCTGGTCGGATCGGGCTGTGTGGATGTCCGATGCGGGCCTGAGGCTGCAAAATCAGTTCTTATCCGATCTGCTGTACGAGATGGAGCGGAAGGAGCGGCGGGAATAAAAGTGCGAGAAAGTTATACGACACGGGAAAGGATAAATTTGATACGGGAAAAGGCAAAATTGATGCTTCGGCTCTGCGCGGCGCCGCTTTGACGGGAAAGGGGCGTTCGCCGTGGGGCTTTTTTTATTTGTGCGGGGTGTTGACAAATTCGGGAGGGAAGAGTATCATCATGTTAGCACTCGAATAAAAAGAGTGCTAACAAAGAAAGGAGCAGGTAATGGATGAGCGAAAACTGTATATTTTAGGCGCGATCCTTCGCTCCTACATCGAATCCGCAGAGCCGATCGGCTCGCGAACGCTGCAGCGGGATTTCGAAATGAAGGTATCGCCGGCGACGATTCGAAATGAAATGAGTGATCTGGAGCATCTGGGCTTTTTGATGAAGGCGCATACCTCGTCGGGGCGCATCCCCTCGAGACAGGCATATCGCTGGTATGTCGATGAATTGCTGTCGCGCGGCGTGGCGGAGCAGTCGGTGCCGGCGCTGTTCGATACGAGCCTGCTGCATCACTCGAACGAGCTCGAAAAGGTGATAGAGGGCGCTCTTCGGATGCTGAGCGACAGTACGAACTACATCGCCGTGGCCATGATTCCGGGAAGGCGCGAGGACGTACTCCGGCGCATTGAGCTCATGCCGCTGTCCGAGCACGAGCTCGTTATCGTTTATGTATATGATACAAAAATGGTGCAGACGGATCTGGTTCATCTGCAGGAAGCATACTCAAAGGAACGCATTGCACGAGCTTCGGAGATCCTGCAGACGATTTTGGGCAACCGGATGCTCAGCGAGGTGGAGGAATTGCTGCAGTCGGGGCTGCTCAGTGCGGACAGCGCAAAGGGCAATGTTTTTTCCGAAATCATCCCGACCGTTCGCAAGCAAATCGAAAGCGGCCTGGAGACACATCTCCAATTTGAAGGGTTGTCCAAGCTGTTCTGTATGCCGGAATACGGCGGCGGAGAGGCAGCGCAGCAGATGCTGGAGAGCCTGGTTCGGGGAGCGGATTTTCGGACGCTGATGGAACAGCCGACACGGACGATGGAAATTTTCATCGGCGATGAAAGCGGCGTCGATTGTCTGGGCAATTCTACGCTGATCTGTGCCCCCTATACCGTACGCGGAAATCTGAGGGGAAAGATCGGCATCCTCGGACCGACGAGGATGGAGTATCAGAAGGTGATCGCCGATGTCGCGCTGATGGGGCGGTATATCGACTCCATCACGAGTCGAAGATAGCGGTTCTTCGTCGCCGGGACGGCGGCGGAGGAAGGAGGAGAAAAGG
>JAEXCD010000065.1 GCA_023393715.1 Bacillota bacterium | reverse complement strand
CGCCATTCTTCTGGCAGTAAAATACAGAAAGAAGCTGCAGTCCGAATAGCTCAGAGCATAAGGGAGAAGCCGTCACGGCCTCTCCCTTATGCTTTCCAAATAAAAATGATGTCAGGATAAAACACTTGACAGTGACGACGAAATCCGGTATTCTAACGCTGTTAAGCCTTTTGCTTGACAGCGTTTTTGGAGGGCATATGGAAAAAACGGTTCGAATCGGTTCGTTATACTTTGTCTACGGGCGTCTGCTGACGGAAAAACAGCGTCAAATGGTCGAGTCTTATTATCTGGACGATTTGTCGCTTTCCGAGATCGGCGAGAATTTTTCGATTACGCGGCAGGCCGTTTCGGAGCAGCTGAACCGTGCGGTCGGCAAGCTCGTCGAGTATGAAGAGGCGCTGCATTTTCTGGAGCGGACGGAGTACAGAACTGCGGCACTTAACGAGATCGCGGAGGAGCTTAGACAGGTGAATGACGCGATCGCGGAAAAATGCGCGGCGCGTTTAGAAGCGATCGCAAACGGTGCGGTCGAGCCGGCTTCGGGAGACGGAAAAGAGGAATCAGATGTTTGCTAATCTTGCAGATCGACTTCAGAATACGCTGAGCAAGCTGACAAAGCGGGGGAAGCTGACGGAGCAGGACGTCGATCAGGCGATGCGGGAAATTCGTCTGGCTCTGTTGGAGGCGGACGTCAGCTACAAGGTCGTCAAGGATTTTGTGAAGGAGACCAAGTCGCGCTGTATCGGCGAGGATGTGATGAAATCGCTGACTCCGGGACAGATGGTCGTCAAAATCGTGCGCGAGCAGCTCGTCGAATTGATGGCGGACGATGATCAAAAGCTCCGTATGTCTTCGAGCACCCCGACGATCTATATGCTGTGCGGCCTTCAGGGCGCGGGTAAGACGACACACGCCGGAAAGCTGGCGAAGATGCTGTTGAAAAAAGGAAAGCGTCCTCTCCTGGTTGCGGGCGATATCTATCGCCCGGCTGCGGTCAAGCAGCTTCAGGTCGTCGGAAGCCAGGTCGGCGTTCCGGTTTTTGAAATGGGGACGAACACGGATCCGGTCGATATCGCCCGGGCCGGCGTGGAACAGGCGCGGAAAACGGGCCGTGATGTCGTCATCATCGATACGGCCGGTCGTCTGCAGATCGATGAAGCGTTGATGGCGGAATTGTCCCGCATTAAGGAAGCTCTTCCGATCGAGGAAACGCTCCTGGTCGTCGATGCCATGACGGGGCAGGAAGCAGTCAACGTTGCAAAGACATTTAATGAACAGCTGGAGCTGACCGGTGTTGTGCTGTCGAAGCTCGACGGCGACGCACGCGGCGGTGCGGCATTGTCCGTGCGCGCGGTGACGCGAAAGCCGATCAAGCTGATCGGCACGGGCGAAAAGCTGGACGACCTCGAGGAATTTCATCCCGATCGTCTCGTCGGCCGCATTCTCGGCATGGGCGATGTGCTCACGCTCATTGAAAAGGCGGAGCAGGCCTATGATCTCGAACAGGCCAGGGCGCTGGAGGAAAAAATCCGGTCGCAGAAATTTAATCTCAACGATTTCTACGATCAGATGCAGCAAATGAAAAACATGGGCCCGCTGGAAGAAATCTTCAAGATGCTTCCCGGCGTCAGCAGCAAGGCGCTTGCGGGGATGAATTTCGACGATAGGCAAATCGGACGCATCGAAGCGATTATCACGTCGATGACGGAAGAGGAACGGGAAAATCCTGATATTATCGGCAGCTCCCGAAGAGAGCGCATTGCAAAGGGGTCGGGGCAGAGCTTAGTTCAGGTCAACCGGCTGTTGAAGCAATTCAAGGAGACCAAAAAGCTGATGAAGCAGATGGGCGGTCTTCAGAAAAAGGCGAAGAAGGGAAAATTTCGAAATCCCTTTTTTAAGTAAAATTGGAGGAAATTATGGCAGTTAAAATCAGAATGAGAAGATTGGGTGCAAAAAAGAAGCCGTTTTATCGTATCGTCGTGGCGGACTCCCGTTCCCCGCGCAATGGTCGCTTCATTGAAGAGATCGGGTACTATAATCCTGTTTCCGAGCCGAAGCAGTTCCGCGTGGATGCCGACAAGGTAAAAGCGTGGATGGCGAATGGCGCAAAACCGACGGACACGGTGGCGTTTCTGTTCAAAAAGTATGAAGTATTGTCGGGCGAAGGCTCTGTATGTTCGGGAGTTCAGGCTCCGGTGAACAGCGAAAAGGTTGAAACAGTCGTTGAGGAAGAGCCTGCTGCAGAAGCTGAGGCGTAAAATGAAATCGCTCGTAGAGACCATGGCACAAGCGTTGGTGGAGCATCCTGAAGCGGTTTGCGTTACAGAGGAGCGCAATCAGGGCGTCGTCGATTTGACGCTTTCGGTGCACACGGACGACATGGGGAAGGTCATAGGGAAACAGGGACGGATCGCGAATGCGATGCGCCAGGTTTTGAAGGCCTGTGCCATTAAGGAAGACGTCAAGGTTCGTTTGGAGATTGTGACAGAGGAATGACGGATATTCGGATTGCAACAATATTGGCGCCGCACGGATTGCGCGGATCGGTGAAGGTTCGTGTGGAGGACGAAAACGCGGAGCGCTTTCAAAGGGGGCGCGTCCTTCGTTTAAGCGTGACGCATCAGCCTGTTACCGTTTCGAGCTATCGCTCTCAGGGGCTGACGGGGATCCTGACGCTTGAAGAATTTCACTCGATTGACGAGGTGGAACTGCTTCGCGGACAGGAGCTGGTTGCTTCGGAGGAGGAGCTTCCTGAGCTGGAAGAGGGGCGATACTACGTCAAGGATCTGATCGGCTTGTCGGTTTACGATGTCAGCGGTACGATTTTGGGCTGTGTTCAGGACGTGCTGAGCTACGCGTCAAATGACGTGTACGTCGTCAAAACGCCAGGCGGAAAAGAAGCGCTTTTGCCGGCGTTACGATCCGTCGTCGAAAAGATTGATTTGGAAAACGGACAGATGACGGTTCGTCCGATGAAGGGATTGTTTGATGAAGATTGACGTGCTGACATTATTTCCGGAGATCGTCGAGGCACTTTCGTGCTACGGTGTGATTGGCCGGGCGTTGGATCAGGAAATTCTGTCGTTTCGGGCAATCAACATTCGCGATTTCGCGACAAATCGGCACAAGAGCGTCGACGATACGGTTTACGGAGGCGCAGCAGGAATGCTGATGAGCCCGCAGCCCATCGTAGATGCGCTGGAATCGGTTCAAACGCCGGAGTCGAAGGTCATCTATCTCAGTCCGCAGGGACGCGTTCTTGATCAGAAAAAAGCGATTGAGCTGGCGCAGGAGGAGCATCTCATCCTGCTGTGCGGCCATTACGAGGGGGTCGATTCACGGGTGACGAATCATTTTGTCGATGAGGAGATTTCCATCGGCGACTACGTGCTGACGGGCGGCGAGCTGCCCGCCATGGTTCTGATGGATGCGGTCGTTCGCTGGGTGGACGGCGTCCTGGGCAACCGGGACAGCGCACCGACGGATTCGCTGGCCAATGGGCTTTTGCAATACGATGAATACACAAAACCTCGTAGTTTCCGAGGATTAGAGGTTCCGGAGGTCCTGTTGAACGGAAACCATGCTGAAATAGCGAAATGGCGGAGGATCAGCAGCATCGAAAATACGAAACGTAAACGTCCGGATCTTTATGAGAAATACTGTACAACACCAACCGACGATGTGTCGGAATAGGGAGGAAACCATGGATTACATTAAAAATATTGAAGATGAACAACTGAAACAGGATCTGCCGGAATTTCGCGTAGGCGACAACCTGCAGGTACATTACCGCGTCAAAGAGGGCACGCGTGAGCGTATCCAGCTTTTCGAAGGAACGGTTATTAAGCGCCAGGGCGGCGGCGTCAACGAAACCTTTACGGTTCGCCGCTTGAGCTATGGCGTCGGCGTTGAGCGTACGTTCCTGCTGCACTCGCCGCGCGTCGAGAAGCTCGTCGTCACGAGAAAGGGTAAGGTTCGCCGGGCGAAGCTGTACTACCTGCGCGATCGTCAGGGCAAGGCGGCCAAGGTTAAAGAAAAGAAGAGCTACTAATCAAAAGAGCCCGTTATGGGCTCTTTTTTTCCGGGAGGGAATGTATGAATATCAACTGGTATCCCGGGCACATGAAAAAGGCGGCAGATGGCATTCGCGAGCAGCTGAAGCTTGTCGATTTGTGCTGTGAAATTGTCGACGCCCGGATTCCGAAGTCGAGTTCCAATGTCATGCTGGAAAAACTGACGGCGGAAAAGCCCCGACTGATTATTCTGAGCAAGCAGGATATGGCGGATCCGGCGGAAACGAAGCGCTGGATTGCGTTTTTGACGCAAAAGGGGCAAAAGGCCATCGCGATGAATGTGCTCACCGACCAAAAGACAAAGCTGATTTATGAAACGGCGCGCGCGCTCGTCGCGGAGAATATGGAGAAACGGCGCCAGAAGGATATTACCAACGAGGAGCTTCGCATGCTCGTCTTTGGGATTCCGAATTCGGGAAAATCGACATTTATCAATAATCTGGCCAAGCGCCGCAGCGCAAAAGTGGGCGACCGGCCGGGGGTGACGACTCAGCGTCAGTGGATTAAGACGGATGAAAAGCTGGTGTTGCTCGACACGCCGGGGGTGCTCTGGCCGAAATTGGATGAAACGCAGGCGCTGCATTTGGCCTATACCGGTGCGATTCGGGATGAGGTGCTCGAGCTGGAGGAGGTCGGGTTTTCGCTGATCAAGGATCTTTTGACGCTCGACGCGGCGATCTTAGAGAGGCGTTATGGCGTCGCAAAAGAGCAGTCGGCGCTTGAGGTCATGGAGGATATCGGCCGAAAGACCGGCGCGTTGCTTCGGGGGGGCGAGATCGACTATCGGCGCACCGCGCAGACCGTATTGGACGATTTTCGGAAAAATCGTATGGGGCGCATCAGCTTAGAGCGCGTGAGGCAAAAATGACGAAAAAAAGAGATGACTGGACGGAAGAAAAGTTAAAGCAGCTCTATCAGAGAATCGATCAGATCCGGTTGGTATGCGGGATTGACGAAGTGGGACGCGGGCCTATTGCGGGACCGGTGGTCGCCTGTGCTATAATCATGCCCAATGGAGAACGAATTGATGGCGTGACCGATTCCAAAAAACTCAGTGAAAAGAAGCGCGAGCTTTTGTACGATCGAATTCTGGAACATGCCATTGCTTGGGGAATAGGCCGAGTCGATGAACGCGTTATTGACGAAATCAATATTCGTCAGGCTACGCTTCTTGCGATGAAGGAAGCGCTGTCTCATCTTCACGACAGGAACGGTGCGAAGGTGGCGCCGCAGCTTGTTCTGGTCGATGCAGAACATATCGACACCGATCTCCCTCAAATCAGTGTAATTAAGGGCGATTTGCGCGTATATGCTATTTCCTGTGCATCGATTGTCGCCAAGGTGGTTCGGGATCGGGAAATGCGCGAAATGGCGAAGGAGCATCCCGCATACGGCTTTGAAAAGCACAAGGGCTACGGTACAAAGCTGCATTACGAGGCCATTCGGGAACACGGCCTGCTTCCCGTTCATCGCAGAAGCTTTATCCATGGAGAGGATTTGGTAAAGCATGATGAACAGCCGAAACAAAGCGCCTGTCCTTCACAGGACTGCCGCAGATAGCGGAAGAGCAGGCGAAGAGCTGGCTGCCCGGTATGTACAGGAGCGGCATTTTACAATCATAGAACGAAACTATCGCACGCGTTGCGGCGAGTGGGATCTCATTGCAAAAAAAGGGCAGCTTCTTGTCTTCATCGAGGTAAAGGCAAGAAGCTCCTTTCAATTCGGTCAGCCGCATGAATTTGTCGATCGGACGAAGAGGAAGAGGCTCCGTCGCGCCGCCGACATCTATCTGCAAGCACGGAATGCGCTTCATCAGCCGATTCGCTTTGATATCATTGAGGTGGATCTGACCAGGCGTACAATCCGGTGGCTGCCGAATGCCTTTGGTGAGGAGTGAGGTGCGATGATGGAATGGAAGCTTCTTCGCGCCGCACTCGAAGCGGGCGAAAAGGAGGAGCTGCGTCAGCTTCTCATCGAAGGCGCACTTTCGGGAATCAATTCCAACAGACTGCTCAAAACGATTTCGGAGCGTGCCGCGCGGCTGGATTTGGGCGGAAAGCCGGAGCCTTTCTGCTGCACTCCGGATGAGAAAAAACGCCAAAGGTGGCGGCATTTAGAAGAACGGGGTTATTGGACTCTGACGATTTTGGATGACGTCTACCCGGAATTGCTTCTTGAAATCGACGCGCCTCCGGCGGTTCTGTTCGGCGTCGGAGAAAAGAAAACGCTTTCGCTTTTCTCGATTGCCGTCATAGGCGTGCGAAAAGCAAGTGATTATGGGCTTCGCGTCGGAAAACTGCTGACGGAGCAGCTTTCCCGGGAGGGGATTTGCATCGTTTCTGGGCTTGCCCGCGGTATTGATCAGGCGGCTCATCGGGCGTGTCTTGCGCAGAAGGGGCGCACCGTCGCGGTACTGGGCAGCGGAATCGATCGGATTTATCCGCCGGAGCATCGCGGACTGGCGCTCGATATTGCACAAAACGGCGCCCTGATCAGCGAGTTTCCGCCTGGAGCGCCGCCGCTTGCGCATCATTTTATCCAGCGAAACCGTCTGTTGTCCGGACTTTCTCGCGGCATTCTGGTCGTTGAAGCCATGCGCCGTTCGGGGACAATGATCACAACGCGGTTTGCGGCGGAGCAGGGACGCGATGTGTTTGCTGTTCCCGGAAATATCGATCAGCCGAGGAGTGAGGGAACCAATGCCCTGATTCAGTCCGGAGCCAAGCTGGTGTGCGGGGTTGACGATATGCGGTGTGAGTATGCGGACTGGCCGAAAAAACGTGAATTGACGCCGGAAAGTAAAATGTCACTTGCCGAATTGCGCGTTTATGATACACTCTCTCAAGAACCTGCTGATTTTGATAAGCTGCGCACACTACTTTCCATGGACTACGGTACTCTTTGGCAAGCTTTGACTCATCTCGAATTGGCGGGGCGAATTTGTTGTACCGACCTCGGTATCTATGTGGCACACAGACAAGCATAAGAAGTTAGGAAAAGAGAATGGCAAAAAATCTGATCATTGTCGAATCGCCGACGAAGACAAAGACGATTTCCAAAATTTTAGGAAAGAACTATGAAGTGATGGCTTCCAAGGGTCACCTTCGCGATCTGCCTAAAAGTCAATTCGGCGTCGATATTGAGCATCAATTTCAACCGAAATACATCAATGTGCGTGGGAAAGCGCCTTTGATCAATGAACTGAAAAAGGCGGCGGGCCGCGCTGACAAGGTGTACCTTGCCACCGACCCCGATCGGGAGGGAGAGGCGATTTCGTGGCATCTCAGCCATTTACTGTCTCTGAATCCGGAGGATAACATTCGCGTCAGCTTCACGGAAATCACAGAGGGGGGCGTGAAGGAAGGAATGAAGGCGCTGCGGCCGATCGATCAGAAGCTGGTCGATGCACAGCAGGCACGGCGCGTCATGGATCGCATCGTCGGCTATGGGATATCTCCGATTCTGTGGAAAAAAGTGCGCGGCGGATTATCCGCAGGGCGCGTTCAGTCGGTCGCATTAAAGCTCATCGTCGACCGCGAACGGGAAATTCAGGCTTTTAAGGCGGAAGAGTACTGGAGCGTTCACGCGCATCACTGCGAACAGAACATGCCGTTTGAAAGCGAGCTCGTCGGACGTATTGATGCGGATGGACGCGTCGAAAAGACAGCACTGTCCAATGAGCAGCAGGCGCAGGACGTCTGCCAATCGCTCGGAACGGATTTTGTCGTCCGTTCGATTGACAAAAAGAAAAAATCGAGGAAACCCTATGCGCCGTTTACAACATCGACGCTGCAGCAGGAGGCCTCAAAGCGGCTCGGCTTTTCGACGTCAAAAACGATGAGCGTGGCGCAGCAGCTGTATGAGGGGATTTCCGCCGGGACCGAAGGACAGGTGGGCTTGATTACGTACATGAGAACGGATTCGACCCGTTTGTCCGCCCAGTTTATTCAGGAAGCGCTGGAATTGATCGGGCGCAAATACGGCGCGCAATATCAGACGCGAGGCGTTTCATACAACACGAAACGTGCGAATGCGCAGGATGCACACGAAGCGATTCGTCCGGCGGCGGTCACGCGCAGCCCCGAATCGTTGAAGCAGTTTTTGACAAATGATCAGTACCGGCTCTATGAGCTGATTTGGAATCGGGCGGTGGCCTCGCAGATGAAGCCGTCGCAATTCCTCTCGACCTCGGTCGACCTGATCTGTTCGGGATGGCTTTTCCATTGCAATGGAGCCGAACCGATTTTTGACGGATTTCAGCGGGTTTGGCCCATGAAAGAAACGAGCGTTTATCTGCCCTCGCTCGCCGAGGGTCAGGTGGTTCGGGCAATCTCCATCGAAAAAAAACAGCATTTCACTCAACCCCCGGCGCGTTATTCGGAGGCGTCCCTGGTTCAGACGCTCGAAAAAAACGGCATTGGCCGGCCGAGCACCTATGCCGCAACGATTAAAAGCATTTTACAGCGCCGGTACGTGCGGCTGGAAAAGAAACAGTTCTACCCGACGGATTTAGGCGTCAGCGTACTCGATCTGCTCGTGAAAAATTTTTCGTCGATTATCAATGAAAAGTTTACGGCGCGGATGGAGGAGCGTTTGGATGAGGTCGCGGAGGGAAAACAGGATTGGCGCGAGCTCATGGCCAGTTTTTACGATATTTTCACTCAAGCGCTGGAGCAGGCGAAGAAAGACGATCAGTCCTATCGCGTCGAGGATAAACCGACCGGGGAAGTCTGTCCCCAATGCGGCAGCCCGCTCGTATACAAGCACGGACGAAACGGTGATTTTATCGGGTGCTCCGCATTTCCGAAGTGCGATTTTACAAAGAACATCGTCAAGGAGACGGGCGTGGTCTGTCCGAAGTGCGGCGGCGCAATCGTTGAAAAAATTTCGAAGCGCGGCAAATTGTTTTATTCCTGCGCCAATTATCCCAAATGTGATTATGCGTCGTGGGATAAGCCGACCGGAGAAAAGTGCCCGCTTTGCGGCGACTTAATGGTTCACCGGAAAAACCGCCGGGAGGATCGGGTTTTCTGCCACAACGAGGAGTGCCCCAATCATAATTAGGACAGAAAAAAGGCTGATTCCTACGCGCTTCGATTGAAATTAGCCTGTGATCGTGCTATACTATATCGGCATTACGCACATGGGCATCCGCTTTGCGGTGTGCCGCTCGGGGAGCGGTTGCAGAGACCACGGTGCCCATGGAGGGAAAAACACTATAGGAGGAACAAATGACAGTAGTATCTATGAAGAGTCTGCTTGAAGCCGGCGTACATTTCGGTCACCAGACGAGAAGATGGAACCCGAAGATGGCGAAGTACATCTTCACGGAGCGCAACGGCATCTATATCATCGACCTTCAGAAGACGGTCAAAAAGCTTGAGGAAGCCTATATGTTCGT
>JAEXCD010000059.1 GCA_023393715.1 Bacillota bacterium | reverse complement strand
CTGTTGCCGAGCGTCTGGGCTTTCCCCGTGGCTTTTCTTGCTTATTATGCCATCAATGGGGTAGTGCTTCATTTTGTGTCGAGCCTTCCTTCAACCGGTTCGATGTATGCGGGCGGCTGGATCATGTGGGTGATTCACATCGCCGAAATGGCTCATTTTGCCGGACTGATGTCGATGGCACTTCGGTACCGGCGTCTCAAATTGCAGGATCTGCTCTATTTTAACGGTGCGTTTTTTGCGTCGCTCAGTCAGGTTCAGTTTGTGTTGTATCTCGTGAGCCTGTTGCTGGGACGGCTCGGCCTGCCCTCGCAG
This sequence comes from Bacillota bacterium, assembly GCA_023393715.1. GTDB lineage: Bacteria > Bacillota > Clostridia > Tissierellales > Peptoniphilaceae > JAEXCD01. Next base: position 4,371 of record JAEXCD010000059.1, on the reverse strand, counting down.
CTGGGAATGCTGTGGCATTGGGGCGCTCTGCTCGCTTCACAGCTCGTTGCGCCGACGTTCGAAGGCGTGTATATCGGCGAGCAGGGTGGTCTGGAAGCGTTGATCGGCTTAGGCGCTTTCTGGAAGAGCAATGTGCTCCAATGGCTGCCCGTGGCCTTGGTCGGCATTCTCTTTCAAATTGCGCTGCCCCTGTCGGATGCGTTTTCGGCAGCGCTCTATGCACCGGAATGGGCGCTCCAGGCAGCGCTCTGCGCGGTGGTGTATTCGTTTGTTTACCTGCTGCGCGGGTGTGTCTATATTGAATTGAATGGCTCGACGCCGAGATCGCGTGCATTTCAGAGGAGGGCTCGTACATGAAGGAAGCATCGGAATACTTTCTCCGATTTGCCGATCAGTTGAGTTACCTTGAGCTGCAGGAAAAAGCGCCGCTATTGAAGGGGATTGACCTACGCGGCCTGCCTCTGCCGATCTGGACACAGGAGATGCTGTCGGACATTCAGGCGCACGAATTTGATCAGGAGATCTCGCTGCAGCGCGTACTCCGGGGAATGGTTTTTACGATCGCCATCGACCCGGATTTTCTGTACGTTGAAAAATATCGTGAAACGCTTCGCGCATTTTTGCCGGATGCCTGCGGCTTTGCGCTGCACATGGGCGTTCAGGCGCTTCAACGGGCCGAGCAGCAGAAGGCGAAGCAGGCGATGCTGCTGAAGGAGGCACTGATCGCTTTTCGCGGAGCATACTTTTTAGACCAGACGCATCCGCTTGCCGGCGTGCAGTATGCCAGACTTCTGTGGCAGGCAGAGGATGTATCGAATCGCGATGCGTTTGTTCAGGAATCGATTCGCGTTTTAGAACAGGCGTTGAATCACGACGAACACAATGCGCTGGCATATGCCTCGCTCGGAGAAATCTATGAGCAGCTCGGCCAATTTGGCAAGGCAAACAGCTATTACCGCCACGCACTCGAGGAAGCGTCCGAGCCTGTGGCTGAGGAGGAGATGCGCCGCGCGATGGGACGCATCGCCCCGAGCGTCGGATTGGAGGAAGCCATTTACTTTATCCGAAGAGCTGACTATCGCCGCGCGATCGAGACCCTGATGGAAGTAAAGGTACAGGCACGCCGTTACGACGTCGAATACTACCTCGGCGTTTGCTATGAAAATATCGCTCAATATCCGGCGGCGGTATCAGCGTTTCAAACCGCGCTCGGATACGGGGCGGACTTTGCCGAGCTGTACAACGACCTCGTCTTTAGTCTCAATGCGATGGGGGTGGCCGAGGAGGCACTTCGCGTCAGCGATAAGGGAATCGAAAAGCATCCGGCGGATCTTCGTCTGCACTACAATCGGGCGATTCTTTTGGCGGAGCAGGGGCAGCCGGAGAAGGCGCTGGAGGACTGCAATTTTATTCTCGAGTACAGCGACTTGTCTGATGAAATGTTTAATCAGGTCATGATTTTGAAACAGGCGCTCCGTTTGCCGTAATGAAACAATATATTATTAGATTAAGAAAGAAATGTTCGATAGAATTCGACCGTTTATGGTATGATAAGAGCAGAATGGAAGAATGTAGCTTACAGAGAATGTATCTGAAAAAGCAAAGAGCATTTTTTCAAAGTTAAAGGAGAGATACATGAAGAAAAACACAAAGAAAGTGCTGTCCGTACTTCTCGCTGCGTTGCTTTGTTTTGGGGGACTTCCCGGAACGATTCATGCGGAAGATGCGACGGAAGGTACAACATCATCTGAATTGACGCAACCGGCACAGCCGGAAGAAGCACCCGCGGTATTGGAGGAGGCTGCAGCGGTCGAAGAAACCGCAGAGCCATCCGAGGAAGCCGCTATGTCTTCGGAGGAGCACGCACCGTCATCCGAGGAAGTCGCATTACCGACAGAAGAGCCGACGGAAGCCGTTGGGGAAGCGCCGTTGTCGGCAGAAGAGCCCAGTGCGACCGGAAAACCGGCAGCGGTAACGGCTGATGCGCCGATGGAGGCACAGCCGAGCGAAACGCCGGCGATGGTGCGCAGCACAGCGCCGATTGCACGCGCGCCGCAAAATCGCAACGGATCCAATACGCTTGCCGTGGCGCAGTATACATCCGCATCTTTTGAATCGATGCTCTGCGGAGAGCCGGAGGGAACGGCGGTGTACGAGGGCGTCTGGAAGGCGGAAATTCCGATGGCGCAGGTGCTGAAATCTCAGGAAAGCAATATGAGCACTGCTGCGAGCATGGGCGCCTATCCGTGGGCTGCTAAGGAAGACAAAATTGCCTTTGTGGAATACAAGGTTCAATTTCCTGAAGATGAGGCGATCCAACTCGGCAGCGCAGTGACCTCCAGCTCGACGAAGATTATTCCTGCAGGCGGCATTTCGTCGTCGGTGTCGGGAAAGACGGTTACGTTTAAGCTGCCGCTTCAGGATGTAAACTGGGCGGGTATTTACGCCAGCTACCAGGAAGAAATGAACGATTTGTCGAAGACCGTCAAAATCTCCATTCCTTATACAGTGCTCGCGAAGAGCGTCGAGGAAGCAAAGGCTTTTGACGCCAAAACGATAACCGGAACCGGTGAATTTTCATTCAGAACGGGAAGGGGATTCTTTTCCATTACACAGACCCTCACGGCCGATGTATCGACGCTGAATCTAACCAGCGATTTTGCCAAGAACGCCGCGGCGTGCTTTGGCGGTTCTGTGCCGACAGAAGAGGACGTGACCGCGACGACGACGCTGGACGGCGATTTGCTGGTCAATGGCGACACTCAGCACAACAACGTGTACGAAGCGAAGAAAGCTGATGTCCTGACGATCACAGGCTCTCTGAATGTGGCTCCGATCAAGGCGCAGATGCAGATGATCGAGCAGAAGTTCGGAGAAGGAAAAGAACCGGCCGACATTTCGCTGAGCCAGGTGGATACGAACTTTAACGCATCGCTGACTTTGCCGGAGGGAATGGAATTTGCCGGGGATGCGAAGGCAGTTTTAGAGGGTGCAAATGAAAAATTTGTCATTTCCGAGCAAAAGACAGAGGGAAAGAAGCTGCTCGTCACGATGACGCTGAAGGATGAAGCTAAGACCTTCCAGGATATCAAAAACGCCGTCAACGGCGTTGACGACACGTTGCTCGTACGCTTCAGCGGTGTAAAATTCAGCAGCAGCTCGACCGAAGATACAAACTACAAAATGAGAGGTACGTTGGACGGAAATTTCTTTGCAAAAGCGACGCACGTACCCAGCGGCAAGGTTATTAACTTCTTCCTCAACTGGGACAGCATTCAGTCCAAAGCGGGAGCGGACTCGACGGCCCCGAACACGGACAGCATTACACTGACCCTGAAGTATCCGAAGGAGCCGGTCGCCCCGCAGGAACAGCTGATCGAAGATAGAGGCGATCTGGAGGGCGACCTTCTCATCGGGGCGAATACGCAGCACGACAGCGTGTATGAGGCAAAGAAATCGGACACGCTTGAAGTGACGGGATTGCTCAACGTCAAGCCGATCAAGGAACAGCTGAAAGCACTTCAGGCTCAGTACGAAGCAAGCGCGGTACCGACGAACATCACCGTCACCGATATGAAGACGAGTTTCACGGCATCTCTGGAGCTGCCGGAGGGTATGGAATTTACCGCGAATCCGAGCGCTGTGTTGAACGGTGCAAATGATAAGTTTGAGATCACGGAAGCAAAGGCAGAGGGAAAGAAGCTGACGGTCGTTATGACGGTCAAAGGCGCCGTGGCGACGTTTAAGGACATCGTGGACACCGTTACTGGCGCAGACGATAATCTTCAGGTTGTCTTTCATGGCGTGAAGTTCAGTGCGGATTCGACTCCGGAGACGAACTACACCATGACCGGAACGGTAGCAGGCGATTTTAATGCCCTGGCAACTCATACGTTGACCGGAAATAAGATTCGCTTCCATTATGTCTGGAATGGAAAGCAGCTGGCCGGCAGCGAGGATTCGACGACGCCGGGGACGGACAAGATTACACTGACCGCAAAATATGCAGAAGAACAGCTGATTGAGGCGGATGGTCTTTTGGAAGGCGATCTTCTGATCGGAGAAAACACGCAGCACGAGAGTGTTTACGAAGCAAAGAAATCAGATACGCTCGAGGTGACGGGATTGCTCCGGGTCAAGCCGATTAAAGAGCAGCTGGAAGCGCTTCAGGATCAATTTGAGGCGAGCGCGGTGCCGACGAACATTGCCGTTACCGATATGAAGACGAGCTTCACGGCCTCGTTGGAGCTGCCGGAGGGTATGGAGTTTACCGCGGATCCGAGTGTCGTTTTGAACGGTGCAAATGATAAGTTTGAGATTACGGAAGCAAAGGTAGAGGGAAAGAAGCTGACGGTCGTTATGACGGTCAAA
>JAEXCD010000023.1 GCA_023393715.1 Bacillota bacterium | reverse complement strand
GTATTTTATCGACCTGGACTGGCTGGGCGATATCGGACTGCTCACGCGCGAAGAGATCGAGTCGGTAAATTGGGGCGAGGATCCGGAGTGCGTCGACTATGCGCGCATCTATGAGCATCGCTTTGAGATACTGAAAAAGGCGATGGTGCGCGGCTGGGATCAGAATACGGCGCGGAGGAGAGCCTTTGAAGAGGAGCATTGCGAATGGCTTCCCGACTATGCGCTCTACATGGCCCTGAAGCGCCATTTTGGCATGAAGGCATGGATCGAGTGGCCGGATGAACGGATTCGGCTGCGCGAGCCGCGGGCTATGGAGCGGTATCGGCAGAAGCTGTCGGAGGACATTCGCCTGTTCACGTATATTCAGTACCTGTTCTTCGACCAGTGGAACGCGCTTCGCGCATACGCGCACGAACGCGGCATCGGCATTATCGGCGATCTGCCGATCTACGTCGCATTGGATTCGGCGGACGTGTGGGCGGACCCGAGCTGCTTTCAGCTCGATGAACAAAATATCCCGAAGGAGGTCGCGGGGGTACCGCCGGACTATTTTTCGAAGGACGGCCAGCTTTGGGGCAATCCCCTCTATGACTGGGACTACATGCGCAGGGACGGCTATCGCTGGTGGATTCGCCGCATGGCGGGCGCGTCGCGCCTGTACGACGTCCTTCGCATCGACCACTTTCGAGGTCTGGAAAGCTACTGGGCCGTTCCCTACGGGGCAAAAACTGCAAAAAACGGGCGGTGGGTCAAGGGCCCGGGCATGGACTTTTTGAACGTGATTACCGAACGCTTCCCGAATCTCGAATTTATCGCGGAGGATCTGGGCTTTTTAACGCCGGCGGTTCAGGCGCTGTTGAAGGATTCCGGATTCCCCGGGATGAAGGTGCTGGAGTTTGCGTTTGATTCAAGGGAGCCGAGCAACTACCTCCCGCACACCTATGATCCGCACTGCGTTTGCTATTCGGGGACGCACGACAACGCACCGCTGATGCTTTGGCGGGAGGAGGCCGACCCCGAGGACATCGAGGTTGCGCGCGCGTATCTCGGCTTAAGCGAGGAGGAGGGCTTTCACTGGGGCATTCTTCGCGGCGGCATGAGCAGCGTGGCAGAGCTTTTTATCGCACAGATGCAGGACTATCTGGGCTTTGGCGGCGGAACGCGAATGAATACGCCGGGAACATTGGGACAGAACTGGATGTGGCGGATGCGCCCGGAACATATGAGTAAGGAATTGGCACAGCGCATGGCGAGGATGTCTCGTCTTTATGGAAGGAGTTCAAAATCATGGCCGATGTAAGCCTGAAACATATCAAAAAAGTATATCCGCACAGCGAGCGCAAAAAGAAAAAGAAGGGCGAGCAGGAGAAAAAGAGCAATCTGCTGGTCACGGAAGAGGGCGTGCTTGCCGTACAGGACTTTAATCTGGAAATTCGGGATCGGGAATTTATCGTTCTCGTCGGGCCGTCCGGCTGCGGCAAGTCGACGACGCTGCGCATGGTGGCCGGACTGGAAACGATCAGCGACGGCGAGCTGTATATCGACGGGGCGCTGATGAACGACGTGGAGCCGAAGGATCGCGATATTGCCATGGTATTTCAGAGCTATGCGCTGTATCCGCATTTGACGGTTCGCGAAAACATGGCATTCCCGCTGACGCTTCGGAAGATGGATAAGGAGGAAATCCGTCAGCGCGTCGATGCTGCGGCGCAGACGCTGGGGATCACGGAGTATCTCGACCGCAAGCCGAAGGCGCTGTCCGGCGGTCAGCGTCAGCGCGTGGCGATTGGCCGCGCAATCGTGCGCGAGCCGAAGGTGCTTTTGATGGATGAGCCGCTGTCCAATCTGGATGCGAAGCTGCGAAATCAGATGCGCGCAGAGATTCTGAAGCTGCGCCAGCGCATCAATACGACGTTTTTGTACGTCACGCACGATCAGACCGAGGCAATGACGCTGGGCGACCGAATCGTCATCATGAAGGACGGCGTGATTCAGCAGATCGGCACGCCGCAGGAGGTGTTCGACCATCCGGCCAACCAGTTTGTCGCAGGCTTTATCGGCGTGCCGCAGATGAATTTCTTCGATGCGGAGCTGGTTCGGGAGGACGGACTGTACAAAGTGACGATCGACGGCGTGTCGGTGACCCTTTCGAATGAAAAGCAGGAGCGGCTCGCGAAGAACGAGGTCGCTCCGCAGGCCATTCGGCTGGGCGTGCGGCCGGAGCACATCGCGCTTCTCGGCGAAGGGGCGCAGATGCTTCACGGAACCGTGGACGTCAGCGAGATGATGGGCAGCTCCGTTCATCTGCATCTCAGCTACCGCGGACAGGACGTCATCGTCATCGTACAGACGATGGATCTGCGCGGCGAGCAGCCGACGGATTTTTCATCCGGGCAAAGCGTCGCCTTTACCTTTGGCGGCAACGTCGCACATCTCTTTGATCGGGAGACGGGTGAGAATCTGGAAAAATAACCTGGAGAAAGAAGCTTGAAGCCTGCGAAAGGAGTGATAGACTATTAGTGACGGCAAACAACAGAAAGCGAGGGACGACACATGATTAAAACAACGATGAAGATTGATGGCATGATGTGCGGGATGTGCGAAGCACATATCCGCGATACGATCCGCAAAGCAATTCCTGCCGCAAAAAAGGTTGCAGCCTCCAAAAGGAAAAAGGAGGCAAGCTTTATAACGGAGGAGGCAGTGGACGTCGAGCTTCTGAAAGCCGCCATTGATGCGACAGGCTATACCTGCACTGGCATAGAATCATCTCCATATAAATAAGCAACGTCCGAGAGATAAATAAGGATAGCTCGAGGAGATAGAGTGCATGCAAAAAAGAAGTTCCGAGACAATTGGACGTCTCGGAACTTCTTAGGTATTATTACGGATTTGGGTCTGCGCAAGGCGCGCGGCGGAATTTCCGGCGATATGCAACTGTGCGTAGCGGAATTGTCAAGGCTGCTTTATCGTGTGCAACCGCCGTTTTTGGTATGCTTTAGCCATCAGGCACATGAAAGGAGCCATCATATGATACTTGCGGATAAAATCATTGACCTCAGAAAGAAGAATGGCTGGTCGCAGGAAGAGCTTGCCGAGAAGCTGAATATCAGCAGGCAGTCTATTTCCAAATGGGAAGGGGCGCAGTCCGTGCCGGACATGAACAAGATTCTCAGATTGTCCGAGGTTTTTGGGGTAAGCACGGATTATCTCCTGAAGGACGAAATAAGCGCTCCGGAAGGAACAAACGTACCTGTGGATACGGAATCGGACGCCGTCAGGGTTCGTATGGAGGAGGCGGTCGCCTTCCTTGCGCATAGAAAAGAATCCTCGGTTCGGATCGCGGCGGGCGTGATGCTTTGTATCTTGTCTCCGATTCCGCTGATTCTCCTCGCCGTGCTGCAGGAAGGCGGCCGGATTGGCATGACGGAGAATCAGGCGGCGGCAGCCGGAATCGCGGTTCTTCTGCTCTCTGTCGGGATCGCAGTGGCGCTCTTTGTGCTTGCCGGACTCCGGGGCAATCGCTTTGAGTATCTTGAAACAGCAGCGCTTGATACCGAATACGGTGTTGAAGGGATGGTTCGGGAGAAGAAGGAAAGATTTCGGCCGGCTTTTCATCAGCTGCTGACCATCGGGATCGTTCTTTGTGTGGTTGCGGTAATTCCGATCTTCCTTGCCGCTATGTTTGCGGAAGACGACGTCCGGCTTGTCGGCGCAGTATGCATTACGCTTGCAATCATTGCAATCGGAGTTTTTCTGATCGTCAAGGTCAGCGTTATCTGGAACGGCATGAATATGCTGCTGGAAGAGGGCGACTATGCAAGAAGCCGGAAGGAAGAGAGCCGGAGAGACGCGCCTGTTGCAAAAATCTATTGGAGTGTCGTGCTTGCCGGATATCTTGCGTTCAGCTTTATTACCGGGAGGTGGCATCAGAGCTGGATCGTATGGCCGGTTGCCGGTGTTTTATACGGCGCCATTGTCGGGGTCATGAGCCTCATCGGACACAGGGAATAATGCCCTCAGGCAGCATTGCATAAAAAAACGATACGGCAGCTGATAAATTGGATCAGCTGCCGTATCGGTCTATGGTCGGGGTGAGAGGATTCGAACCTCCGGCCCCATGCTCCCAAAGCACGTGCGCTACCGGACTGCGCCACACCCCGCCACGGAAAGGTATTATACAGGATGTTTGCGGGCAATGCAATCAAAACAGGGAGTAGCACATTATGACGCGCACTGTGTTATAATAAATGGTACTGTGTTGCCGTCGGACGCCGGGGAGAAAGCGGCTTTTCAGCGGCACAGAGAGCGTAAGGCGGAGACCGGAGCACGAAAAACGACCGAGACGCAAGCAAAGCGGGCAACCCGATGAATAATAACGGAGGAACACCATGGAACGAGTAGATTTACGTAAGACGATGCGCATTGTGGAGGGCTTTCCCGAGCCGGGCATCAGCTATAAGGATATCACGACGATTTTGCAGGATCCCGCTGCGCTGCACGAGATGGTGCGCAGCCTCATCGAGGGGCTGGAGGGCATCGATTACGATTACGTGCTCGGCGTGGAGTCGCGCGGCTTCATCTGCGGGATTGCCGTGGCTCATGCAGCGGGCAAGGGCTTTTTGATGGCGCGCAAGCCGGGGAAGCTGCCCGGACGGATCATTCGCCAGGAATACGAGCTGGAATACGGACATGCCGCGTTGGAGCTGGATGCGGATTCGATGCCGAGGGGCGCGAAGTGCGTGATTATTGACGACCTCCTGGCGACGGGCGGAACGTCTGCCGCCGCGTGTAAGCTGGTCGAGCAGGCGGGCGGCGAAGTCGCGGCCGTCGAATTTCTGACGGAGCTGGACTATCTCGGTGGACGAAAGACCCTGGAGGACCTCGGCTATCGGGTCGTGTCGATTCTCCGATGGGAGCGATAATGGACGAGCGTCCGAAGGCCCCGGCGCAGCAGGAATCGCTCGAGATGCTTCGAGAGGAGATGGATCAGCTCAACCGGCAGCTCGCGCAGCTCTTTGAAGCGCGGATGATGCTTTCGGCGCGGATCGCACACGCGAAGGGACAAACCGGCAAACCGATTCGCGATGCGGCGCGGGAGGAGCTGATTCTGACGCAGATGGCGGATCTGGTGCCGCAGTATGCCGACGGCGTTCGAGCGCTGTTTCAGCTTCTGTTCTCACTCAGCCGGAAGGAACAAACGCGGATAAACACAATGTACATCAAGGCAAATGCCGATGAATAAACAAATACGGATCGATAAAAAGCGCGGCGACTGATTGACAGGATGCGGCGCTTTTGTTATGCTTCTAAGATGTATCAGTGGCGATATGCCTTTTTTGAGTGCGCAAAAAAGCATCTGCTGATAACTTTTGGGAGTAGGAGGATTATCATGGCTGATAAGGTAAAGTTGGCTTGCACGGAATGCAAGAACAGAAACTACGATACCACCAAAAACAAGAAGACGGTCACCGGACGCCTCGAGGTAATGAAGTACTGCAAGTTCTGCAAGAAACATACGATGCATCGAGAGACAAAGTAAGGAGAGTCGAATGACGGAAAAGAAAAAAGGCGGCTTTCTCAAGAGCGTTCGAAGCGAATTGAAAAAGATCGTTTGGCCGACAAAGGCGAATACGCTTCAGTATACGGTGACGGTGATTATCATCGCGGTATTGATTGCGCTGTTTTGCTGGGTGTTGGACATCGTCTTCGGGTCGTTGGTCGGACTCCTTGCTTAAGCAGACGGCAAATGTGCTGAAAAATACCGAAGAAGGGAGCATCTGAATGACCATGGACAACAAGAAGGACATGACCATAGATGAAACTACGGCGCAGTGGTATGTGGTGCATACCTATTCCGGCTACGAAAATAAGGTCAAAGACAAAATTCAGATGATGATCGAGAACGAACAGGACGAAAACGTGTTTGACGTCCGCGTTCCGATGGAAAAATACACGGAGATCAAAAATAACGAGCGCGTGGTCAAGGAGCGAAAGCTGCTTCCGGGATATGTGCTCGTCAAGATGAACATTACGCCGACCTCCTGGTACTTGATCCGAAACACACACGGCGTGACGGGCTTTGTCGGCCCGGGCTCTGATCCCATTCCGCTCAGCAAGCGCGAAATCGCACAATTCGGCGTGAGAGAGCAGGTGCATCAGGAGCAGATCAACGTACAGGCGGGCGACAAGGTCGAAGTTGTATTTGGCCCGTTTACCGGTTTTGTAGCAGAAGTCGAAGACGTGAACGCGGAAAAGCGGACGGTAAAAGGTCGGATCAATATGTTTGGCCGGGACACCTCGGTCGAGCTGTCATTTGAGGACATCGACCGCATGTAGCGCGGAAGGCAGCATGCAGCGCGAAAGACAAAACGCGGAAGACAATTTGGAAAACAGAAACGAAGAAAATTAAGTATAGTCGTCAGTGGGAGGGGGGCGAACCCCGCTCTGACCACAATAGCACATCCAGGAGGATACTATGGCTAAAAAAGTAATCGCACTCGTAAAGCTTCAGATTCCGGCAGGAAAAGCGACACCGGCCCCTCCGGTCGGTACGGCGCTCGGCCCGCACGGCGTCAACATCATGCAGTTCACAAAGGAATTCAACGCAAAGACGGCGGATCAGGACGGGATGATCATTCCGGTGGTTCTGACGGTGTATGCGGACCGTTCCTTTACCTTTATTACGAAGACGCCGCCGGCAGCGGTGCTGATCAAAAAGGAGCTCGGCCTGAAGTCCGGCTCGGGCGTGCCGAACAAGACCAAGGTCGGCCAGCTGTCGAAGGATCAGGTCGAGAAGATCGCCAAGCTGAAGATGCCGGATCTCAACGCCGCATCGTTGGAGGCTGCGATGAGCATGATCGCCGGAACGGCTCGTTCCATGGGAGTTACTGTCGAAGAATAACCGGTGGGAGGAATTTCCGCTAATACCACAAGGAGGATAATATGCCGAAAAAAGGTAAGAAATATCAGGAAGCGGCGAAGTTGGTCGACCGCTCTAAGGAATACGATCTGGAAGAAGCTGTCGCGCTGGTAAAGCAGACGGCGAAGGCCAAGTTTGACGAGACCATCGAGCTGCACATCAAGCTGGGCGTCGATTCCCGTCACGCAGACCAGCAGGTTCGCGGTACGGTCGTCCTGCCGAACGGAACGGGCAAGACGATCCGCGTGGCCGTTTTTGCAAAAGGCGCCAAGGTTCAGGAAGCGTTGGATGCCGGTGCGGACTTTGCTGGCGAAGAGCTGATCGACCGCGTCCAGAAGGAGGGCTGGCTGGACTTTGATACGGCGATTGCGACTCCGGACATGATGGGACAGGTCGGTAAGATCGGCCGCGTGCTCGGACCGCGCGGTCTGATGCCGAACCCGAAGACCGGGACGGTCACGATGGACGTCGCGGAGGCGGTTCGCCAGGCGAAGGCCGGTAAGGTAGAATACCGCACCGACAAGCAGAATATCGTCCACGTGCTGATCGGAAAGGCGTCCTTTGACGAAGCGAAGCTGGCGGAGAACCTGAAGGCCGTGCTGAGCGCCGTTGTCAAGGCGAAGCCGGCGTCTGCAAAGGGTCGCTATCTCCGCTCGGTCACGATTGCTTCGACGATGGGACCCGGAATCCATCTGAACGGTCAGCGCATGATGGACATGGCGAAGTAACCGTCTAAAGAAGTAACCGCCAGATAAGAAACCGTTAAAAATCAAATATCCCGTTGCGTTACCACGGAAGTTGTGGTAGCATTACTTACATCGGCTACCGAAGACCGCAGGTGCCTCACGGCTTAATTTCCTGCAGAGGTGGAAACAGTGACTTCACTCTCCCCATGTCTTTGGCATGGGGAGTTTTCAATCTGTAGCCATGTGGAGGTGAGAACACGTGAAAGAAGCTAAATTGCAGCAAAAGCAGGCAGTCATTGAGGAGATCAAGGCGCGCCTGCAGGAATCGCAGTCGGCTGTCATCGTCGAGTACCGCGGTCTGGACGTCGCGAGCGTAACGGAGCTGCGTAATCAGTTCCGCGAAGCCGGCGTCGAGTACAAGGTATACAAGAACACGATGGTGAGCCTGGCGCTCCAGAGCCTGGGCTACGAGGGCTACGAGGAATACCTGACCGGCCCGAACGCGTTTGTTTTTTCGACGCAGGACATGGTCAGCGGCCCGAAAATCGCTCAGAAATTTGCGGATTCGCACGCGCAGCTTATCATCAAGGCCGGCATGATGGATGGTCAGATGATGGACGCGGAAGGCGTAAAGAAGCTCTCGAAGATGCCGTCGAAGGAAGTCCTTCTCAGTATGGTACTTCGCGGACTGCAGGGACCGATCTCCGGGCTGGCGAATGTCTGCCAGGGCACGATCCGGTCGGCAGTATATGCACTCAACGCAATCAAGAAAAAGAAGGAAGGCGAAGCGGCATAACGCACTTCGCCGGTCTGAAGAAGCCGCATAGAGGCAGCGATCACATTCGCCCTGCGGCATAGCTCCGCGAGGAGCAAACAAAAACGAACAAGATATGTGGAGGTATCAAACATGGCATCTGAAAAAGTAACCGCACTGGTTGAAGAAGTAAAGGCTCTTACCGTTCTGGAGCTCTCCGAGCTCGTATCGGCTCTGGAAGAGGAATTCGGCGTTTCCGCTGCTGCTCCGGTCGCTGCTGTGGCAGTCGGCCCGGTTGCTGAGGGCGGCGCTGCGGCCGCTGAGGCGGAGCAGACCGAGTTTGACGTCATCCTGACGTCGGCAGGCGCAGGAAAGATCAACGTCATCAAGGTCGTCAAGGAAGTAACGGGCCTTGGTCTGAAGGAAGCAAAGGCGCTCGTCGACGAAGCTCCGAAGGCAGTGAAAGAAAAGGTCTCGAAGGACGAGGCAGAGGCGCTGAAGGCAAAGCTCGAAGAGGCCGGTGCAAGCGTCGAGGTAAAGTAAGTATTTCTTATACGACTGAGAGAAGCCGGAGCAATCCGGCTTTTTTTCATGCACAGCAGAGGAAAGGACTCTATGAATTATCTAAAGGAATTTTTCATTCTCGTCATTTGTTTGTGGTGCGGGGCGATGGTAAAGAGCATGATCCCCTTCCCGATTCCGGAATCGGTCTACGGAATGCTCTTTCTGTTTTTCTTTATCACGGTGCGCCTGCTTCGTACAGAGGACGTCGCAAAAACGGCGCATTTTCTTCTGGGAAATCTGGCGTTCTACTTCGTTCCGACAGGAGTGCAGATCATGACACAGTACAGCAGCCTGCAGGGGTATACGCTTCGCATCGCAGCAGTCATGCTGCTTTCGACGGCGCTGACCATGGTTGTTACGGCGAAGGTCGTTCAGTGGATGCAAGGGAGGGAACGCTGTGTTCAGTAATCCTTATTTCGGCTTAGTGCTTTCTTTTGCCGCGTATCAGGTGGGCCTGCAGATTCGCAAAAGGTGGAATATTCCTCTGTTTAATCCTCTGCTGATCGCCATTATTCTGTGCATCGTCACCCTCAGGCTTTTCGACATTCCGTATGAGAACTACGAACGCGGCGGCAGCTATCTGGTTTTCCTGATTGCCCCGGCAACCGTCGGATTGGTGATCCCCCTGATCCATAATATGGACAAGCTCAAAAAGAATTGGCTGCCCATCCTGGCCGGTCTTGCCGCCGGGGTCGCAACGGCGCTGTTCAGCGCGTTTTTCCTCTGCCGGCTGTTCGGCATTGGCCGGGAGCTGACGGTTTCTGTTTTACCGCAGTCCGTCACGACGGCCATCGCGGTGCCGGTGTCGGCGGAATACGGCGGCCTGGTCGGCATCACAGCGGTCTGTGTGGTGCTTCGCGGAATCAGCGGCGCCGTTTTCGGACCGTCGCTGCTCAAAGCATGCCGCGTGACGGATCCGGTAGCGACCGGGATTGCGTTGGGAACGGCCTCGCACGCCATCGGAACCTCGCGCTCCATCGAAATGGGCGAAACCGAGGGCGCGATGAGCGGGCTCGCCGTGGCCATCGCGGGGCTGCTGACGGTTTTGCTGCTCCCTGTCGTGCTGATGCTGCTCTGATTTTGAATCGCGGCTGCTGCGCTCGGCGTGCTCAAGAGGTCGGCATTTTGGGGAGAGAATGATATAATATAAAAAGAAACGGTTTTTCGTACAATGTGTTCCGGTATTGTGGGGAGGCGTCTATGAATTATATTTTTATTTCTCCTAATTTTCCGCGGTCGTACGAGAATTTTGTCGTTCGCCTTCGGGAAAAAGGCATCTGTGTCCTCGGCATCGGCGATGCAGGCTATTACCACCTCAGCGATGCCCTGCGGCGGAATCTGACGGAGTATTACAAGGTCGACGATCTGTCGAACTATGAACAGGTATATCGGGCCGTCGCCTATTTCATCTTCCACTACGGGCGAATCGATCGATTGGAATCGCACAATGAATTCTGGATGGAGCAGGACGCGCGGCTGCGGGCGGATTTTAGTATTCCCGGCCTGAGGCCGGAGCAGATGGACGGCATCCGGCGCAAGTCGGAGATGAAAAAGACCTATGAGCAGGCCGGTATTCCGACGACGCGAGGCGGCCGCGTACTCGATTTCGCACAGGCAAAACAGCTCTGCGGGCAAATCGGGTATCCGGTTTGCGTGAAGCCGGATGTCGGCGTCGGGGCGGCCGACGTGTGCCGCATCGATTCGGAAAAGGAATTATCCCGTTATTTTCTGAATACGGATCCTCAGCCCTTTGTGATCGAGGAATTTGTCGACGCGCCGATTGTGACCTACGACGGGTTGACGGATGCGCAGGGAAATATCGTCTACTGCTCCTCGATGCGGTTCGATCAGCCCATATTGAGCATGGTGAAGCCGGGGCGCGATTTCACGTATTATGTCGAGCGCACGATTCCTCAGGAGCTGGAGCAGCTCGGGCGTCGGTGTGTACAGGCGTTTGGTGTGCGCGAGCGGTTTTTCCACTTTGAATTTTTCCGCCGCGCGGAGGGTAGTCTGTGTGCGCTGGAAGTGAATTTGCGCCCGCCCGGAGGGTATACGATGGATATGTGGGACTATGCGGGCGACTTTGACGTCTACGCAGCCTATGCCGAGGTGCTTCTGACGGGGCGGATGAAGGAGGAGCCGACGAGACCGTATTATTGTCTGTATTACGGGCGGTTTGAGGATCAGGCGTACCGGTATCCGCCGGAGGCGTTTTTCGACCGCTTTGGCGTCAATATGTGCATGTATCGGCGAATGGAGGGCGTCTTCACGCAGATGGGGGACTATTTCTTTATCGCGCGAACGCCTTACCGCGAAACGCTCGATGAGATGCGCGATTTTCTGGCTGCGCGGGAGGAATAGACCGGCTCTTCGCCGTGCAGACGCCGCTCATCGCCGCGTGACGGGAAAGCTCAAAAAAGAATCGAAAACAGGAAAAGGCTCGATGTCGCAGGACGCCGGGCCTTTTGATGTAAGCGGCTCGGCGAAACACTTTTCAAGCGGTGCGAAAATTTTTTTAACGGTGCGCCGGAGGGAATAAAATAAGGTATAATCTACGAGGTGAAAAACACAGACGCGTGTTGGGATCGTCGGACGCGGGAAAGAGGGGAAGATGCGCAAATCAGGCTTTGATAATCAGATGTATTTGGAGACGCAGTCGCAGCATATTCGGGAACGAATTTCGCAGTTCGACAACAAGCTTTATCTGGAGTTTGGCGGCAAGCTTTTTGACGATGAGCACGCATCCCGCGTGCTGCCGGGGTTTGCCTCGGACAGCAAGCTGCGCATGCTCATGAAGCTTTCCGAGCAGGTGGAGATTCTCATCTGTATCAATGCAAACGACATCGCGAACAACAAGATGCGCGGCGACTTGGGCATTTCTTATGACTTAGAGGTGCTTCGCCTGATCGACGCCTTTCAGGCGGTCGGGCTGTACGTCGGCTCGGTCGTCATCACACAGTTCTCGCAGCAGCCGGCGGCGTCGGCTTTTCGCAAGCACCTCGAAAAGCTGGGGGTAAAAAGCTACCTGCATTATCCGATCGAGGGCTACCCGAATAATGTGACGCGCATCGTCAGCGAAGAAGGCTTCGGGAAAAACGAATACGTGGAAACGACGCATCCCTTAGTCGTCGTGACGGCGCCGGGGCCGGGCTCGGGCAAGATGGCGACGTGCCTTTCGCAGCTGTATCAGGAATATCGGCACGGCGTCAATGCGGGCTACGCCAAGTTTGAGACCTTCCCCATTTGGAATCTGCCGCTGAAGCATCCGGTCAACTTAGCATATGAGGCGGCGACAGCCGATCTCAATGACATCGATATGATCGACCCGTTTCATCTGGAGGCGTACGGAGAAACGACGGTAAATTATAATCGCGACGTCGAGGTCTTTCCGGTGCTGCAGGCGATGATGGAAAAAATCTCGGGGACATGCCCCTACAAATCCCCGACGGATATGGGCGTGAACCGCGTAGGCTTTTGCATCACCGACGACGCGGTGGTGCGGCAGGCTGGGCGCGATGAAATCATTCGACGCTACTACACCGCGCTGTGCGACTTCAAGGAAGGGAAGGCGGAAAGCGAGACGATCGACAAGCTGGAGCTGCTGATGACGCAGGCGCAGGTCACGCCGGAGATGAGAAGCACCGTACAGGCAGCCCGGGATAAAGCGGAACAGAGCGGGGAGCACGCGGTTGCCCTTCAGCTGGACGACGGACGCCTGATCACCGGGCGACGGACGCTTCTGCTCGGCGCGCCGTCCTCCTGCCTGCTGAATGCGCTGAAGGCGCTGGCAAAAATCGATGACGCGATTCCGCTGATTTCGCCGCATATCATTGAGCCCGTGGTCGAGCTGAAGACGAAGACCCTCGGCAATCACAACCCGCGCCTCTATCTGAACGAGGTGCTGATCGCGTTGGCGATCTCCGCGACGACGAACCCGCTCAGCCACCTTGCCTTGGAGCAGATTCGAAAGCTCGAAAACTGTGAGCTTCATTCAACGGTCATCCTCGATGAAATGGAGAAAAATATTCTCCGTAAGCTGAAAATCCGTTACACCTCGGATCCGAAGTTTCGGTCGAAGAAATTATTTCATTGAGGAGCAGATGCAGGAGAATCGCAACATAAGATAGTCATATTGAACAAAAAGCCGAACCAATTATTATGGCTCGGCTTTTTGCTTTTAAAGTAGTTGATGAGGTGTGCGTTTTTTCTTTCGACGAAGCGTGATCGGCTGCTCGAGGAAAGAAAGTTTACTATTGTTGTTTGAAACCCTGGCTGATGATTAAGCGCTGAATTTCATTCGTTCCTTCATAGATTTGTGTAATTTTCGAATCTCTCATCATGCGCTCGACGTGGTATTCCTTCATATAACCATTTCCGCCCAGCAGCTGGACAGCATCAGTAGTTACACTCATAGCAGCATCGGTGCAGAGCAATTTTGCCTTCGCGGCAGTTTTTGCAAATTCAGGGAGGTGTTGATCTTGTTCCCAGGCCGCCTTAAGCAGAATTAGTTCTGCTTGTTCAATCTTTAAGCTCATATCAACGAGTTTGAAAGCAAGGTGTTGATTCTTAATTAGCGGCTTGCCGAATTGCTCTCTCTTGTTAAGATAGTCGCGCGCGATCTCAAATGCGCCTTGGGCAAGACCTAAGCCTTGCGCAGCGATGCCGATTGTACCAAGTTGGAAATCGATCCGGAAGATAAGAAATTAAAGCAGACCCGTCCAGCTTTTGGTGGCAATTTGATGGCAACAATCGTGTGTCCCGATCGTAGACCCCAGATGTCCACGGTTCGACCGGGCGTCATGGATAAAGCTCTTGAAGACCCATCACATAAAGGGGAAATCATACTGCTTGACGTGAAGCTAAATAAAGATGATATTCGCACAGAAGTGGTGGAGATCGTTAAGACGAAAAAAGATTTGATTTCGTTAACTGATGCGGATTTCATCGTTTCTGGAGGATTGGGCATTAAGAACGCCGATGGCTTTAAAATGCTTCAAATGCTCGCAGATCGCCTTGATGGGACAGTAGGCGCATCAAGAGCGGCGGTCGATGCTGGCTGGATTGACCATTCTCGTCAGGTAGGGCAGACAGGAACCACTGTCAAGCCGAAAGTTTACATCGCGTGCGGTATTTCTGGAGCGATTCAGCATTTGGCTGGAATGCAGAGCTCGGATATTATTATCGCAATCAATACTAACGAAACGGCTCCGATTTTTGAAGTAGCAGATTATGGAATCGTTGGCGATGTTTATGAGGTTGTCCCGAAGCTAATTGAGCTTCTTGATAATGATGTGCGTTTGACAGAACTTTTTAACGCGAACCGTATTGACACTGAATAATGAAAGCGGGAAGATTTTCTTCCCGCCATCGGTCATGGAAAACGATTTTTTTCAACGCAAAAAATATAATTATCAGGAGAGGAA
Organism: Bacillota bacterium; assembly: GCA_023393715.1. Lineage (GTDB taxonomy): Bacteria > Bacillota > Clostridia > Tissierellales > Peptoniphilaceae > JAEXCD01. The sequence continues at coordinate 21,635 of JAEXCD010000023.1, read as the reverse complement.
TTATGGATAACAAGAAAACAAATGTAGGTTGGGGCGTTATTTTCTCTGTTGCCGCAGTTTGGTTCGGAACCCATGTTGGTGGTGGTTTTGCTACCGGAAACCAGACGATGCAGTATTTTGTTGGCTATGGGTGGCCCACTGTGTTTATGCCGTTTTTGATCATCTGCCTGCTTGGATGGTGCTATTACAACGGAACAGTTATGGCGAAAAACCATCAGGCTTTTCGTTATGACGAGCTTGCACAACATTTATATTCGCCTTTCGGAACAGCAGGTAAGATCTTTTTTGACATTGCGTTTTTTATCTTAGTTGTCGTTGGAGCGGGGATCGCTATTGCGGGAGCTGGCTCGTTATTTGAAAATCTGTTTGGATTGAACTACTATATAGGAATTATCGGTACCGGTTTGATTTTCTTTGTTCTAACCATTTTTGGGGCGGATTTGGTCAGAAAATCATCGACCATTATTTCTCTGTTCATTTTAGTTGCACTGCTATGCCTGTTGGTTCCGGGATTGTCATCCGGCGCTGCAAATCTGAAAGTTTTACTTAGTGAAGGATATATGGAAGGTTCGTGGTTGGATTGCATTTGGAAAGGACTTTTGTATGCAGGCTTCCAGAGCTTAGTTGTTGCATCTATTATCAGCACATCGCAACCGTTAAAGACGAGTAAGTCTTGTGCACGCTTTGCTATTATGGGTGTCGTCCTCAATGGGGTTATGATTGCGTTATGTGCAATCATGTTGTTGAGCTATATGCCGGGAATTAAGGAAAATACTTTACCGATCTTAGAGATTGCAAAACAGCAGAATATAGGGCTTCTTACGGTTGCGTACTCGGTTTCCCTGTTTGGCGCTTTTGTTACGACGGGTGTCGGCGTCGTATTTGGTCTTGTTGCAAGATTTGAGAATGTCGTTCTTACGGGTGTGCCGATTGTACAACGCCGAATGCTGATTTCATTCCTGGCACTGCTTGTCTCGGTGATCATGTCTGTTGTTGGATTAACTAAATTGGTAGCAGTAGGCTATGGATGGATTGGCCGTGTTTGCGTGTTCTTCTTGGTAATTCCACTTGCGATTATTGCACCGATCAAAAATCGGAAATTTAAGAAAGAACATCCAGAAGTGGAATAAGAGCTGTAAAATTGGCTCTATAGCCTTAAGTGTAAAAGCATCGCCAGCGGGATACCCGTTGGCGATGCTTTTCATATTGGTTGAATTTACAGAGATGGAGACCTTGTGGCGGGAGCGAGCACATCTCCATTTCTTCACAAGACATCACACAGAGAATATGAGAGTGAATTGCAGCGTTTTTGGAAGTCATATGGAAATGAAGATTATTTCGTATGGCACGTGGAAAGTGATATGTGTGTTGGCTTGTTTGGCTGCAACGCTATAGATCGGGAGCATTTGTGAAAAGCTCAACTAATATCGCATCAACATGAAACTTAAAATATGCAAAAGGTTACGCAAAGAATGTGCCAATAAATAAAAAATCGTCTTCTATACTCTGTTTTAAATTGTCCTACAGGTGGGAAATGAGTTATAATAGTTGGCAGTTGGTGAGTGTTGTGAATGCTTAAAATATTATTAGTAGAGAAGGGAACAAGGGAAATGAGTAGAAAAGTAGTAATTGCTGGTTCTTGCCGTACTGCAGTAGGCAAAATGGGCGGTAGCCTGAGCGCTGTCCCCGCAGCGAAGCTCGGAGAAGTCGTCATTCGCGAAGCGCTTCGCCGCGCGGGCGTCGAAGCAAAGGACGTCGACATGGTTTACATGGGCTGCGTGCTGCAGTCGGCGCAGGGACAGAACGTCGCGCGTCAGGCGTCCGTGAATGCGGGCATTCCGGTTGAGACGCCGGCGATGACGTTGAATGTCGTTTGCGGCTCCGGTCTGGAGGCAGTAAATACCGGCGCTCGTCTGATCGAGCTGGGCGAGGCGGACATCGTCGTCGCCGGTGGTATGGAGAACATGTCGGCTGCGCCGTACGCCATGACGCAGGGACGTTACGGATATCGCATGGGCGATGCGAAGATCGTCGATACGATGGTAAACGATGCGCTGACCGATGCCTTCAATCGCTATCACATGGGCATCACGGCGGAGAACGTGGCGGAGAGATGGCACATCACCCGCGAGGAGTTGGATGCATTTGCCGCAACGAGCCAGCAGCGCGCCGGAAAGGCACAGGCCGAGGGCCGCTTTAAGGACGAAATCGTCGCCGTCGAGGTGCCGCAGCGCAAGGGAACGCTGGTATTCGATACCGACGAAGGCATCCGTCCGGATACGACCGCCGAGGGGCTGGCGAAGCTGCGCCCGGCATTTAAGAAGGACGGAATCGTCACGGCCGGAAATGCTTCATCGATCAATGATGGCGCTGCTGCGGTCGTGCTGATGAGCGAAGAGAAGGCGAAGGAACTCGGCGTTACCCCGGAAGTAGAGTGGCTGGGCGGCACGCTTGCCGGCGTCGAACCGGAAATCATGGGCGTCGGTCCGATCGCCGCGGTTACGAAGCTGATGAAGCGTCTGGACATGGATCAGAAGGATTTCGATCTCGTCGAGGCAAACGAGGCGTTTGCAGCACAGTCGGTCGCCGTGGTTCGCGATCTGGGACTCGATCCGGAGAAGGTGAATGTCAACGGCGGAGCGATCGCCATCGGTCATCCGGTCGGCGCGTCGGGCTGCCGCATCCTCGTCACGCTTATTCATGAGATGAAAAAGCGCGAAGCGGCAAAGCTGGGTCTGGCCACGCTGTGCATCGGCGGCGGTATGGGCTGTGTCGCTGCGGTTAAAAAGTACTGATAAGGAGTATGCCATGGAGTTTGTTCAGGTCGAGGAGCGCGGACAGGTTGCCCTGGTCACGGTGAACCGCCCGAAGGCGCTCAATGCACTCAATTCGCAGGTTATGGCTGAAGTGAGAGAGGCATTTGAATCGATCGACGTCGATCGCGTTCGTTGTGTTGTCATCACCGGCGCCGGAGAAAAATCCTTTATCGCCGGCGCGGACATCGGGGAGATGCGGGACTTGGACGAAGCACAGGGATGTGCATGGGGAGAAGTGGGAAACAGCCTCATGCGCATGATTGAGCAGTTTCCGCTGCCCGTGATCGCCGCGGTCAATGGCTTTGCACTGGGCGGCGGCAACGAGCTCGCGATGAGCTGCGATATCCGTCTCGCCAGTGAGAACGCTGTTTTTGGGCAGCCGGAGGTCGGTCTCGGCATCACGCCGGGCTTTGGCGGCACGCTGCGTCTGGCACGCGTGATCGGTTCGGTTTCGAAGGCGAAGGAGCTGCTGTATACCGCAAACACGATCAAAGCGGACGAAGCGCTGCGGCTGGGTCTGGTCAGCGCGGTGTATCCGCAGGAGGAGCTTTTGCCGGCGGCCTTCAGGATGGCGGAGAAAATCGCGGCAAACGCCCCGGTGGCAGTGCGCAATACAAAGAAGGCGGTCAACGACGGTCTGGATGTCGGCATGGATGAGGCGATCAAGATCGAAGTGGCGATGTTCGGAAATTGCTTCAGCACGGAAGATCAGGTGGAGGGCATGTCTGCCTTCCTGGAAAAACGCAAGGAAAAGACGTTCCGGAATCGGTAGCTTGAAAGGAGCAGCAAATGAAGGTTGGTGTAATCGGCGCAGGTACGATGGGCAGCGGAATTGCTCAGGCTTTTGCGCAGCACGAGGGATATGAGGTTCTTCTGTCGGATATCAATATCGACTTTGCAAAGGGCGGCAAGGCAAAAATCGAAAAGGGCTTTGCAGGACGCGTCGCAAAGGGTAAAATGGAACAGGCGGAAGCGGACGCCGTCTTGGCGCGCATCACGCCGTGCCTGAATCAGGACCTGGGCGACTGTGACCTCATCGTCGAAGCGGCGATCGAGAATATGGAGATCAAGAAAAAGACGTTTGCCGAGCTGGATAAGCTGTGCAAGCCGGAAACGTACTTCGCCTCCAACACATCCTCGCTCTCGATTACGGAGATTGGCAACGGCCTGACGCATCCGATGATCGGCATGCACTTCTTTAATCCGGCGCCGGTGATGAAGCTGGTCGAGGTCATTCCCGGATTGAACACGCCGAAGGAAATGGTCGAAGCGGTTCGCGGCATTGCTGAGGATATCGGCAAAACGCCGGTCGAGGTTCAGGAGGCGGCGGGCTTCGTCGTCAACCGGATTCTCATCCCGATGATCAACGAGGCGGTCGGCATTTATGCGGAGGGCATCGCGTCGGTCGAGGGCATCGATACGGCGATGAAGCTCGGGGCAAATCATCCGATGGGGCCGTTGGCGCTGGGCGACCTGATTGGTCTGGATGTCTGTCTCGCCATTATGGAAGTGTTGTATAATGAAACCGGAGATTCGAAGTATCGGCCGCATCCGCTGATGCGGAAGATGGTTCGAGGCGGAAAGCTGGGTCGTAAAACGGGCGTCGGCTTCTACGACTACAGCAAGTAAGGGAGATACGAACAATCCGGTGGTTCACCGGAGTTGTTTGTGCTCATATATGTGAAACAAATAACGAAAAAATGGAGGGAAAGATGGATTTTAGCTTGAGCAAAGAGCATGCTATGGCCCAACAGTTGTTCCGAGATTTCGCACAGCGCGAAGTGGAACCGCTGGCACAGGAAATTGATGAGACGCATCGCTTTCCGAAGGAAACCGTCGAAAAAATGCAGAAGTATGGATTTCTGGGAATCCCGTATGCAAAAGAATTGGGCGGTCAGGGCTGCGATACGCTGACTTATGTCATGGCAATCGAAGAATTGTCAAAAGTCTGCGCAACGACGGGCGTTATTCTGTCGGCGCACACCTCTCTGGGCTGCGGACCAATCAACAACTTCGGAACGCCGGAGCAGAAGGAAAAGTTTCTGCGTCCGATGATTTCGGGTCAGAAGCTGGGCGCTTTTGGTCTGACGGAGCCGGAAGCCGGAACGGATGCCGCCGGTCAGCAGACCCGTGCCGTCCTGGATGGCGATGAGTATGTCCTGAACGGAAGCAAAATCTTCATCACGAACGCTGGTGAAGCGGATACGTATGTCATTTTTGCGATGACCGACAAGAGCCTGGGAACAAAGGGCATTTCGGCGTTCATCGTCGAAAAGGGAACGCCGGGCTTCGAATTTGGTCCGAGCGAAAAGAAGATGGGCATTCACGGATCGTCCACGAAGGAATTGATCTTCATCGACTGCCGCATTCCGAAGTCGAATTTGCTTGGAAAAGAGGGCAAGGGCTTTGGCATCGCCATGAACACGCTGGATGGCGGACGTATCGGTATTGCTGCACAGGCGTTGGGCATTGCTCAGGGCGCATTGGACAAGGCAACGGCCTATGTCAAGGAACGTAAGCAGTTTGGCCGTCCAATTGCTAAATTCCAGAACACGCAGTTCAAGCTTGCGGAAATGGCGACGGAAGTGGAAGCGGCTCGTTTCCTGGTCTATCGTGCGGCCATCGCAAAGGATACGCAGAAGAAATACTCGTATGAAGCGGCAATGGCAAAGCTGAAGGCCAGCCGTGTCGCCTCCGAGGTTGCAAACAGAGCCGTTCAGCTTCTCGGTGGATACGGCTATATGCAGGACTACGATGTTGAGCGCATGATGCGTGACGCAAAGATTACCGAAATTTATGAGGGCACCTCCGAGGTTATGCAGATGGTCATCTCGGGTGCGCTGCTGAACTAAGGGAGGTTTGAATGAATATTGTAGTTTGCATTAAGCAAGTTCCGGATACGAACGAGGTTCGCATTGACCCGGAAAAGGGAACGCTGATTCGCGATGGCATTCCTGCGATTATGAACCCGGATGACAAGGCGGGCCTGGAGGCTGCGCTTCGCTTGAAGGATCAGTATGGCGCACATGTCACCTGTGTTTCGATGGGACCGCCGCAGGCGACGGATGTCCTGCACGAGGCTTTGGCGATGGGGGCGGATGAGGGCATCCTCGTTACGGATCGCGCATTCGGCGGTGCGGATACCTGGGCAACGTCCTCCACGTTGGCCGCTGCGGTTTCCAAGTTGGACTACGACATCATTTTCACCGGCCGTCAGGCGATCGATGGAGATACGGCTCAGGTCGGCCCGGAAATGGCGGAGCATCTCCATATTCCGAACGTCAGCTATGCACAGGGCGTTGAGATCGACGGCAAAGACGTCATCGTCAACCGCCAGTACGAGGATCGCTCGCACCGCGTTCGTGCGACGATGCCGGTTTTGATTACGGCCCTGGCGGAGCTCAATGAGCCGCGTTACATGACTCCGGGCGGCATTTTCGAGGCGGTTCGCGAGAAGGAAATCACGATCTGGAACCGTGCGGACGTTCCGGTCGACGACGCAAACATCGGTTTGGCCGGATCGCCGACCCGCGTTGCAAAGTCCTTCCCGAAGAGCGTTAAGGCCCCGGGTATGAAGATCGAAGAAGGCGTGGAAGAGTCGGTCCAGTTCATCATGGACAAACTTCGCGAAAAGTATATGCTGTAAGGGAGGCACGAGAATGACAGAATATAAAGGCGTATTTACCTATGCGCAGCAGGTCGATGGTGAGTTGACGGGCGTGTCCCTCGAGCTGATCGGCAAGGCGCGCGATCTCGCTGCGGACCTCGGCACAGAAGTTACGGCCATGCTTCTGGGACACAACATCCAGAGCCTGGCGCAAACGCTGGTGGAATATGGCGCAGACCGCGTCATCGTCGTCGACGACGAGAAGCTCGCGGTATACAGCACGGAGCCGTACACACAGGCGCTCGTTTCGATCATCGACAGCTTCCGCCCGGAAATCGTCCTGATCGGCGCTACGGCGATTGGCCGTGACCTTGGACCGCGTCTGGCGGGTCGCGTACACACGGGTCTTACGGCGGACTGCACGAAGCTCGAAATCGATGAGACGACAAAGGAACTGAGAATGACGCGTCCGGCCTTTGGCGGCAACCTGATGGCCACCATTCTCTGCTCCAACTTCCGCCCGCAGATGGCGACGGTTCGCCCGGGCGTTATGGTTAAAGAGCTCCGCGATGCGAGCCGCAAGGGCGAGATCGTCCTGCACGATGCAAAGCTGGAAAAGAACAACTGCTACGTCACGGTAGAGGAAGTCATTAAGAATGTCGCGCATAAGATCGATATTCAGGATGCGAAGATCCTGGTTTCCGGCGGACGCGGCGTCGGTAATGAAGAAAACTTCGCGCTGCTGCAGGAGCTCGCGGATGCTTTGGGCGGAGAGGTCTCCAGCTCGCGCGCCGCGGTCGATGCCGGATGGCAGCCGAAGGACCGCCAGGTCGGTCAGACAGGCAAGACGGTTCGTCCGGGCCTGTACTTCGCGATCGGTATTTCCGGTGCGATCCAGCATCTGGCCGGTATGGAGGAGTCGGACTACATCGTGGCGATCAATAAGGATTCGAGCGCGCCGATCTTCAATGTGGCGGATGTCGGCATCGTCGGCGATCTGTTCAAGATCGTTCCGAAGCTGACCGAGGAGATCAAGGCATACCGCGCAAAGCAGGATATGTAATCTTTGAGACGCTTTTCTCCAAAACAGCAAAAAGCAGATCCCCTCTGTCGAGGGGATCTGCTTTTTTCGCATTGCTCCGATGAACCGCCTTTCGTTGCAGAATATTTTTCCATTCGTTAAAATAGAAAAAGAGAACGCGGCGTCCCGAACCGCGCGTGTCAGAGAAAGGAGCCGGGACATCGGCGGGGCGATGTCTGATTATGTATGTCAAATAAAGTTCGAGCAAACCTCTATGGTCTTTCTGCGATTGTGTGTTTTTCGTTAGCCTTTCCGTTGTCCCGGTTAGCGCTGCGCCAGTTTACCCCCAATACGTTGGGCTTTCTGCGGTGCTGTATAGCAGGCGGGGTGCTGTTTATTGCGGGGAAGTGGCTGGGCTTAAAAAAGCCGATGAAAAAAGCGCATCTTTTTTTATTCCTCGCTGCCGGAGCATCGGGGTTTGGCGTCTATCTCATGTTCTTTAATCTGGGCATACAGTCCATCACCTCGGCGACCTCCAGCATTATCGTGGCGACGGCGCCGGTGATGACGGCGGTGGCGGCGTCTCTTCTCTATAAGGAGCGCATCAGCCCGATCGGCATTATCGCGCTGCTTGGCGCTTTTGCCGGTGTGACCATCGTCATTCTGTGGGAGGGTGTTCTGTCGATCAATGTGGGCGCGCTGTGGACGCTTGCCGCGGCGGCTTTGCTTGTCCTGTATAATCTGCTGAGCCGAAGACTGACGCGTATGGGCTACCAGGCGATCGACATCACGACGTATGGCCTGCTCAGCGGCGCGCTGCTCCTTCTTCCCTTTGCGGGGGAGAGTATCGACGTACTGAGCAGGGTGGACGCAATGGGGCTGGTTTATCTTCTGGCGCTGAGTGTTTTCCCCAGTGCATTGGGCTATTATTTTTTCGGACGCGGATTTCAGGTTGCGGAGAAGGTGACGGATGTGACCAATTACATGTTTGTGACGCCGTTGTTTGCCTCCGTTATGGGCTTCCTGATGCTGGGCGAAACCCTGAATCTGGGAACGGCACTCGGCGGCGCGGTAATTATCGGAAGCATCGTCATCTTCAATTTCTTCGGTAAAAAAGCATAGACACGAAAAGGGTGAAGAAAAAGAGTGAAGACGCCGTACCAGCAGCACCGGCGGCAGAGCCGGTGCTGTGCGCGGCGCAAAAATACAAAAAGGATACTCGTTTGAAGGAGCGCCAAAGGGCTGACCAAAAAGTCGGCCCTTGAGGGACTCCGTTCAGCCGAACGAGTATCCTTTTTTATTTTCGGATCGGTTTGATTCCGAATAAGTAAGGAGGGGCGCATACGAGCCCCTCCTGTGAACGAGTGTGATTTTTATTTTGTGTCGGGTGCGCCGTGCGTCCGTGACGCCGTGGAACAGCCGCTGCAACCACTGCACCCACAACCACAGCCGCCCTTCTTTTTGCGAAGGGAGCGGACAGCGAAGAGGATGGCGGTTAAAACCAGCGCCAGTACGACGAGATCCGGGAGATGGCTGCGTAAATAATCACCCATTTTTCACTCCTAACTAAAGCTCCTCTTTCACCGTGCGCGGCTTGCGGAGCAGGAAGTACAGCCAGATGGCGAGCACGACTGCGGCGAATGCCGTCCAGACCGTGAATCCGCCGCCCGTGAGGAGCATGGCTGTCTGATAGAATACGAGCGCCGCGGAGTAGGCCAGAACAGTCTGATAGGCCACACCGAACAGCGTCCAGCGACGCTGTCCCAGCTCGCGGTTCATCGCGCCGATTGCGGCGAAGCAGGGCGCGCAGAGAAGGTTGAACATCAGGAACGCATATCCGCTGTATACGGTGTAGTGCGCCGCGATGGGCGAGAGCGCTTCCCAATTTCCCTCTTCGACGAGCCCGACGGCTTCCTCGGCGATGCCGAAGAGAACGCCAAACGTATTGACGACGTTTTCTTTCGCGATCAGGCCGGTGACCGTTGCAACCGTGGATTCCCAATCGCCAAAGCCCAGCGGGGTGAAGATCCAGGAGATCGTGTTTCCGATGGCGGCGAGGATACTCTTGTCCGTATCTTCACCGATCGAGACAAGACCTTCTTCGGTGAAGCCGTAGGCCTGCAGGAACCAGAGCACGATGCTCGAGAGGAGAATAATCGTTCCGGCCTTTTTGATAAAGGACCACACGCGCTCCCAAACCGTGAGCAGAATGCCCTTGAGGGTCGGCAGGCGATACTCGGGCAGCTCCATGACGAAGGGCGCGGGATCACCAGCAAAGCGGCGGGTCTTTTTCAGGATAATGCCGGAGAAGATCACAGCGGCAATGCCCAGGAAGTAACAGGACGGACCGACCCACCATTCGCCGCCGAAGATGACGCCGGAGAAGAGGGCGATGATCGGCAGCTTTGCGCCGCACGGCATAAAGGAGGTCGTAATCGCCGTCATACGGCGGTCGGCGTTGTTTTCAATGGTACGCGAGGCCATGATGCCCGGAATCGCGCAGCCGGTGCCGATCAGCATCGGGATAAAGGATTTTCCCGAAAGGCCGAACCGGCGGAAGATGCGGTCCAGAATGAACGCGATACGGGACATGTAGCCGGACAGCTCGAGGAAGGCCAGGAGCAGGAACAGAATGGCCATCTGCGGCAGGAAGCCGAGCACCGCGCCGACGCCGCCGATGATGCCATCGCCGATCAATCCGACGAGCCATTCGGAAACGCCGGCGTTTTCCATGGCCTCGACAACCGGAGCCTGAATCCATTCGCCGACAAAGGTATCGTTCGTGAATTCGGTGACGATCGTGCCGACGGTCGTGACGGCGATGTAGTAGACCAGGAAGATGATCAACGCAAAGATCGGGAAGGCCAGGAAGCGATTCGTGACCACGGCGTCGATTTTTTCAGTCAGCGTTTTTTTATTCGGATGTGCCTTTTGGAAGCTGTCGGAAATCGCCTGCTCAATGTACTGATAGCGCGCCGCCGATATGATGGTCTGCGCATCGTCGTCGTGTGCGTCCTCGACGGCAGTAATCTTCTCTTTCATCCCTGCGGACAGCGTGATGTCCTCGGCGACCTTTTCGTCCTGTTCGAACAGCTTAATGGCCGTCCAGCGGGCGGGGACTTTTTCATAGACCGCCTTTCGTTCGGCGGTATAGTTCATGGAGGGGAGGCTCTTTTCTATCTCGGAAAGAAGCGCTTCTACGTCCTCCGGGAAGAAGGAAGGCGCCTTCGGGGCTTTCTTCCCCTCTGCGATCGTGCGTGCCGTTTTGACAAGCTCGTCGAGATTTTCCTTGCGCAGCGCGGAAATTTCGACGACGGGTACGCCCAGAAATTGAGAAAGCTTTTCGGTGTCGATGGTGTCACCGTTGCGGCGAACCAAATCCATCATGTTGAGCGCGACAACCGTCGGGATGCCCAGCTCGACGACCTGTGTCGTCAGGTACAGGTTGCGTTCGAGGTTCGATGCATCGATGATATTGATGATGGCGTCGGGACGCTGATTCAACAGGTAGTCGCGAGCGATGACCTCTTCGAGTGTGTACGGAGACAGGGAGTAGATGCCCGGCAGATCGACGAGCGTCATTTCCTTGTCCGAACGTATTTTACCTTCTTTTTTTTCAACCGTAACTCCCGGCCAGTTGCCGACATGCTGCGAAGAGCCGGTCAACTCGTTGAAGAGTGTGGTTTTTCCGCTGTTGGGGTTACCCGTCAGCGCAATCGTAAATTTCATTGATTCCTCCTAACATCAGTGCAAAAAAGCGAGCAGTCCGATGGGGCGGACCGTTGTTGGTGCGTGGCAACTGTCTGGCAAAAAAAGAGACGCCGACAGCGACGCCCGGACAAAAAAGAACTATTCAATCTCGATATCTTTTGCATCCGCCTTACGAATGGTGAGCTCATAGCCCTTCAGGTTGATCTGAATCGGATCGCCCAGCGGCGCAACCTTAATGACCTGCACGACCGTGCCCTTCGTGACGCCCATGTCACTGAAACGGCGCTTGAGCGGCCCGCGTCCGTGAATGTGCAGAATGGTACCCGTTTCGTTCGGCTTCAAATTAAGAATACTTTTCACGAATAACTCCTTTCCGGCGTTTCTGCGGGGGCGCATGCGGGAATCGCATCGGCCTCGGCAATCTGACGCACCAAAATTTTCTGAGCGAGGTCGCGACCAATACCCAAACGGGTATCCTTAACGAGCACAATCATGTTGTTTTGAATCGTACTGACGACCCGAACCCTTGCGCCCGGAACCAATCCCAGATTCATCAACTGCTTTTGCTGTTTTTCGCGGCCGAGCAAGCGCTCAATTTCATAAGAATGATTGACCTCTGTCATAGATAAGTACATAATACACCTCTCAAGTTAGCCCCATCTAACGATAATTCAGTTTACAATATAAGAAGATAGAAGTCAATGCGGAAAGGGTGTTTTTTTTAAGAGATTTATTGATAGAATACAGGAAGCACGCAGCATAATATCGTATCGACGGGAGAGAAACGCAATGCATCTGAAATATCGTATCGCGGCGACCGCCGCCTTTGGCCTGGAGAGCGTCGTAAAAAAAGAATGTGAGGAGCTGGGCTTTTCATCGATTCATGTCGATGAAGGGCGTATCTTTTTTGACGGCGAGGCGGCAGACGTCGCCAAAGCGAATCTGTGTCTTCGAAGCGCCGACCGGGTGCTGCTGGAGGTCGGGCGGTTTTCTGCGGAAAGCTTTGAAGAGCTGTTTGACCGGACGGCCGCGCTGCCGTGGCCGTCGCTGCTCCCGGAGGATGCGGCTTTTCCCGTTCGGGGGAAATCCTACCGTTCGACACTCGCCTCGGTGCCCGATGTGCAGCGCATCGTCAAAAAAGCCATTGCCGCCGCACTGCAGAGGAAATGGGATGTAGACTGGCTTCCGGAAACCGGCGCGGCGTACCCTGTCGAGGTCGCGCTGCGGCGCAACGAATGCGTTATTTTTCTCGATACGACGGGCGAGGGGCTGTTCAAAAGGGGGTATCGGCAGAAGAAGGGCGGCGCGCCGCTCAAGGAGACGCTGGCGAGCGGATTGATTTCCCTGAGCGTGTGGCATCCCTCGCGCCCGCTCGTCGACCCGTTTTGCGGCTCGGGGACGCTGCTGATCGAGGCTGCGCTCCAGGCGCGCGGCATGGCGCCGGGACTGGAGCGCTCTTTCCTGAGCATGGACTGGCCCATTGTCGGGGAGGAGGTCTACCGGCAGGCGCGGCGGGCATGTCTTCGCGGAATTCGTCTGGAAGAAAAGCTTCTTTTGACCGGCTTTGACAAGGATCCCCGGATGATTGAGATCGCGCGGAAAAACGCCGAGGCGGCGGGCGTGGGCGAGGATATCCGTTTCATCTGTAAGGATATGCGTGCGGTCGATTTACAGGAAAATTTCGGCGTAATCATCACGAACCCTCCCTACGGCAAGCGACTGGGCGAGGAAGAGGAGACGCGGGCGCTGATGCGCGCGTTTGGGGAACGCTTCGGGCGGCTGCGCACATGGTCGTTTTATGTGCTTACGGGGCTTGCCGATTTTGAGGATGCGTTCGGGCGTGCGGCGGATCGGCGGCGCAAGCTCTTCAATGGGGGAATCGAAACGACCTATTATCAATATCTCGGGCCAAACCCACAGCGATTTCAGTAGCGGGGACGCGCAGAACATTGAAAAGGGATACGGGGTTATGGTAGTATGAAGCTGTGAAAATGAACGAATGGAATCCTCGGAGGTATTGCATGGAAGACAGAAAAGTCAAACCGTTGATTTCCGCTTCTGCTTTCGCAGAGTATGAAAAAATTCTAAATTCCATGGACGATATGGTTCGCGTCATCGACCAGCACGGAGTCGTCATATACGCGAATACGAAGATGATTCAGCTGTGTGGCGCAGATCCCACGGGGTACAGCTGCATCGATGGGAAAGCACCGTGGATTCCGCACTCCATTTCCTCGTCGACCTTTGTGACGAAAAATGCCGTACTGAGCGAGCTCTGCCTGAAGGGACATGTGTTTTCGGTTAAGAGTACGCCCCTGTTTTCGGAGCGCCGCGAGGTGATCGGCGCCGTGGAGGTGTTTCGCGACATCACGATTCAGAACAACATCACCTCGGAGCTGTTTGAGGCGAATCGAAAAATGAAGCAGGACATTCATCTCGCGCGGTCAATTCAATCAGGGATGCTGCCGCGCCTGACGGATTTTGGGCCGATTCATTTCGACTACCGGTATATTCCATCCGATCAGCTGTCGGGAGACATCTTCGATCTCATCCCGCTCGGGAAGGGGCGAATGGCGCTGTATATTGCGGACGTCGTAGGGCACGGGGTGTCCGCATCGATCCTCACGATGTTTGTCCGGCAGACGATGCGCAGCATATTGGATGAGGGCAAGGCCTACCGGCCGGCGGATGTGCTGAGCGGTCTGCGCGACCGATTTGAGGAAATCGATCTGGATGACAGCCAGTACTTTTCTCTTTTTTACGCGCTGCTGGACACGATGGAGCAGAAGCTGGTCTATGCCAATGCGGGGCACAACTGTCCGCCGCTCGTGTTCCGTGAGGGACAGGTGGAGTTTCTGGAATGCACGGGACGCCTGATTTCGAACGTATTCCCGCGGATTCCGTATGAGGAGCATGAGCTTCCCCTTTTGACGGGAAACAAGTTCTTGTTCTATACCGATGGGGTGATCGAATCGGAAAATCAGGAGGGCGTTCCGTATGGTCCGGAGGGGCTGGTGCGGATTGTATCGCAGTCTCAGGGAGATCTGCTGGACGCCATTTTGAATGATGTCAATGCCTATCGATGGGGCGTGCAGGGAGACGATATAGCCCTTCTGTTGATGGAGACGCCAAAAGCTGACGGATATCGCCCGATCTGATCGATCGGGCTTTCTTATTCTGCCGCAGGGGCGCGCAAAGCGCACGGGAGAAAATGTGTGCGGGCTTAAACGCCGACGCGGAGAAGTATGGCGCGCGAAACGCGCGGGAGAAAACGTGCGTAAGACGGGTAAAAGGTTGACGACACGACGGCGATCCGAAGAAGCGCCGTCGCCAAAGGGGAGAGAAAGGATTCGGGAACAGAGATGAAGGTAGATTTACAATACAGCGGCGTCGCCGTCGAGGCGATGCGGGAAAAGGCGCTTCAGGCCTATGATACGCTGACGGAGAGGACGGGCGAGGGAGCGGATTTTCTGGGATGGCTGCGGCTTCCGGAAAATTATGACCGGGAGGAATATGCTCGCATCCATCGCGCGGCCGAAAAAATCCGTTCGGATTCGGAGGTGCTTTTGGTCATCGGAATCGGCGGCTCGTATCTGGGGGCGCGCGCGGTGATCGAAGCACTGTCGAAGGCATACGGCCGTTCCAATCCGGAGATTTTGTATGCCGGAAACCACCTCAGCGCGCCGGATACGGCGGAGCTGCTCGACTATCTGGAGCATCGCCCGTTCAGCATAAACGTCATTTCCAAATCGGGGACGACGACGGAGCCGGCGATCGCCTTCCGCATTTTCAAGGAGCTTCTGGAGCGGAAGGTCGGCATCGAGGAGGCGCGCTCGCGCATCTATGTGACGACGGATGCGCGCCGCGGGGCGCTGAAAACTCTGGCGGACAGCGAGGGCTACGAAACCTTTGTCGTGCCGGACGACATCGGAGGCCGCTTCACGGTGCTCACCGCAGTGGGGCTTTTGCCGATCGCCGCGGCGGGGATCGACATCGATGCGCTGATGCAGGGAGCGGCGGAGGAAATGCAGGAGCTGTACGAGCGCGATTTTGAACGCAATGCGGCGCTGCGGTATGCGTCGGCGCGCCATATGCTGTATGAGCAGGGAAAGGCCATGGATATTTTTGTTTCCTATGAGCCGCGGATGCACTATGTACAGGAATGGTGGAAGCAGCTGTTTGGCGAAAGCGAGGGAAAAGAGGGCCGTTCGATGTTCCCGGTTTCCGTAGGCAATACGACGGATCTGCACTCGCTGGGGCAGTGGATTCAGGAAGGGCCGCGGATCATTATGGAGAGCGTTCTGGAGATCGGGACGCCCTCCGCAGATCTCGTCCTGCACGCCGAGGACGTTGATTTGGACGGGCTGAATTATCTGGCGGGCAAGTCGCTGGATGAGGTCAACCGAAAGGCGATGCAGGGGACACGGCAGGCGCATCTCGAAGGGGCGGTGCCGCAGCTGATGCTTCAGATGGAGCGGCTCGACGAGCGCAGCCTGGGCAGGCTTCTGTACTTCTTCGAATTTGCCGTCGGCATCTCGGGTTACCTGCTGCAGGTCAACCCCTTCAACCAGCCCGGCGTGGAGCAGTACAAGAAAAATATGTTCCGCCTGCTCGGCAAAGCGGGCTACTGAGCCGAAACAGAAAGAGAGGAAAAGATGAGCACACCGCACAATCAGGCACAGGCAGGACAAATCGCGGAGAAGATTCTGCTTCCGGGAGATCCGCTGCGCGCAAAATACATCGCGGAAAAGTATCTGGACGATCCGGTTCAGTTTAATGCGACGAGAAACATGTTCGGCTATACGGGCACCTATCGCGGCGAGCGGGTGTCGGTCATGGGTACGGGCATGGGCATTCCCTCCATCGGGATCTACGCCCACGAGCTGATTCACCAGTACGGCGTGAAAAAGCTCATCCGCGTCGGTTCGGCAGGCGCCTACACGGACCGGCTGAAGATTTACGATATCGTTCTGGCGCAGGGCGCCTGTACGGATTCGCGCTTTGCCTATCAATACGATCTGCACGGAACGTTCTCGGCCATCGCCTCGTGGACGCTTTTGAAGCGCGCCTACGACGCAGCCGAAGCAAGGAACGAAACGGTCTATGTCGGCAACGTGTTCAGCTCGGATATTTTTTACAACGCACTGAACCAAAGCGAAGGAAATTGGAAGAAATGGGCGAGCATGGGCTGCCTGTGCGTCGATATGGAGAGCTACGGACTTTACGCGGTCGCGGCGGAAGCCGGCGTCGATGCGCTGACGATTCTGACGATTTCGGATTCGCTGGTGACCGGAGTGGAAACGACCGCCGAGGAACGCGAGAAGAGCTTTGGCCGGATGATGGAAATTGCATTGGAGGTATAACGATGGAAATGAACCGCATGATTGATCACACGCTGCTCAAGCCGGAAGCGACGGAGGAGCAGGTTCGCCGGCTGGTGTCGGAGGCGCTGGAGTATCATTTTTATTCCTGCTGCGTCAACGGCTTCTACGTGCCGCTGGTACATGAGCTGACAAAGGGGTCGGATGTACGCACCTGCTGTGTCGTCGGGTTCCCGCTCGGCGCGATGTCGACTGCGGCCAAGCTCGCGGAAACGCGGGACGCCGTCGCCCAGGGGACGGATGAGGTCGATATGGTCATCAACATCGGCGCGCTGAAGGAGGGAAAGGATGATTTCGTGCGCGAGGAGATCCGTCAGCTCAAGGAAGCGGTCGGCGAACGCGTGCTGAAGGTCATCATCGAGACCTGCCTGCTCACGGATGAGGAAAAGCGCAGAGCCTGTGAGTTAGCGGCGCAGGCCGGGGCGGACTTTGTCAAGACGTCGACCGGCTTTTCGACCGGCGGCGCGACGGCGGAGGATGTGCGCCTGATGAAGGAGACGGTGGGCGACCGCTGTCTGGTCAAGGCGTCCGGCGGCATTCATTCCCGCGCGGAGGCGATTGCCATGGTCGAGGCAGGGGCCTCGCGCATCGGCGCGTCGAGCGGCATCGCGATCGTGACGGCGAGGGACTGAGGTGAGTTCGGCGCATCGCGCGCAGCTGTTCAACATGATCCGCATCCAAAACGATAAGGGTGAGGTGCTGGTGCTGGACAAGGTGAAGCGAAACGGCTGGGAGGGCTTGACGTTCCCGGGCGGAAAGATTGAACCGATGGAAAGCCTTGCGGATTCCGTTCGGCGGGAGGCGTGGGAAGAGACCGGCCTGCGGCTGGGGCGGATTCAATATTGCGGGTCGGTCAGCTGGGTATTTGAGGACGACCCGGATTTTCGGATGCTCGGCCTCTTGTTCCGATGCGATGAGTTTGAGGGAGAAATACATGCGAGCGACGAGGGGGCTCTGTTCTGGATGGACGAGGAGGTCTTTCTCAGAACCGAGCCCAAGAGCGACAGCATGAACGAGCTTTTGGCGATTTATGCAGGGAAGGCGACGGAGGTCGTCATTCGCTATCGCGGAGAGGAGAAAATCGATTCTGTTTTCTTTGGAGAGGAGTGAGGGCCATGGGATTGCAGGAGAAGATCGCGCAGGCGAAGGACATCGTGCAGCAGAGCAGAAATATCGTGTTTTTTGGCGGCGCAGGCGTGTCGACGGCGTCGGGAATTCCCGATTTCCGCTCGGCGACGGGGCTGTATAATCAGGCGGCGCATACGCAATATTCTCCGGAATATATGCTCAGCCATGAGTTTTTACAGCTTCATCCCGACGAATTTTCCGATTATGTGCGCAATCATCTGATTTATCCGCAGGCGGAGCCGAATGGGGCGCACCTTGCGCTGGCCGCGTTGGAGCGTCGCGGGACGCTTCGCGCGGTGATTACGCAGAACATTGACGGGCTGCATCAAAAGGCGGGAAGCCGCCGCGTATTTGAGCTGCACGGCAATTTAACGGATTACTACTGTACGCGGTGCGGCACATCCGTGGCGTCGGAGCGCTTCTTCGATGCGACGGGGGTCTTTCGGTGTCCGGAATGCGGCGGCACGGTGCGCCCGGATGTCGTTTTATATGGTGAGCCGTTAAACGGCTCCGTGCTTGAGCAGGCGGTGGAAGCGATTCGTGAGGCGGATACCTTCATCGTCGGAGGAAGCTCGCTCGTCGTGTATCCGGCCGCCGGACTGTTGAATTACTACCGGGGGAACCGGCTCATCCTAATCAATGAGAGTGTAACGCCCGCGGACCGGCGGGCGGATATCGTGCTGCACGGAGACATTTCGGCAATATTGCCGCAGCTGGTGATGTAGCACATGGGAAGGTATGGAAAGCTAAGTGAAATTGATGATTGTAGCGGGGTTTCTGGGGGCCGGTAAAACGACTTGGATACGCCGCTTTTTACAAAAGCAAAAACAGCTTCGTTCGATTTGCGTTATTGAAAATGATTTTGGTCCGATTAACGTCGATGCGCAGCTGATCGGAAAGCACGGCATCTCGGTGCGCTCTCTGGACTCGGGATGCATCTGCTGCAGCATTTCGGGCGATTTTGTCGAGGCGCTCCACGAAATTCAACGCGAGCTGGCGCCGGAGCTCGTCATTGTCGAGCCATCCGGCGTTGCCCGGCTCTCACAGCTCGAACAGGCGCTGTCCTCCCGAGGCGACATTGCGCCGGAGGATGTTTTTTCCGTTACCGTGGTCGATGCGTCGACGTGGTGTCGGAATCTGGAAAACAACGGCGATTATTTCGAGGATCAGCTTCGTTCGGCGCGGGCGCTGTGCTGGAACCGGCTTGACCGCATCGAGCAGCCGCTGGAGATGTTTTTGGACGAATTTCCACAGGCGCACATCTATTCCGAGGAGGAGCTCCTCACCCTGCTCGCCGACTATTCGAGGGGATGGCCGGAGCTCTCGGCGGACACGCCGCACGTTACCGCAGGCAGGAAGCCGGGGGACACAGTCACGGAGCACCCGGAAGGCGCGTCGTACGCGCACGGTCACGAGAACGGGCATTGCTGCGGGCACGAGCACCATCACGAGCACGAGGACGGACACTGCTGCGGGCACGAGCATGATCACGAGGCGGAGCCGCTGTTTCAGAGCGTACTGACGCTTGCGCCAGTGCTTTCCCTGGCGGCGTGGCAGCGCTGTTTTTCGGAGGAGCGGGCGGCTCAGCTCGTGCGAAAAAGTATTTTCCGCGTGAAGGGCTTTGTGGCCACCGAAGAAGGACAGACGGTTTTTCTCCAGTGGGCCGGCGGTGAGCTGGACTGGGAGACGGGAACGGATGCGCCGGAGGAGCTTATCGGACGCCTGATCTGGATCGGTCGATCGATTGATGCGGGCTGGGCGGAGGCCTTTGTGAACGAGGCGCGTTTATGAGGCGCGAGAAACGAAAGGCGCTTCTGATTGGCGGACCGGCCGGTTCGGGCAAGAGCCATCTGTTGGAGCGGCTGCTCGAGGCCGAGGAGCAGGAGTGCGCTGTGCTGTGCATGGAGATGGGGGCGCATGCCGTTCGCGCTGCGTGTCCCGTCGCCGTGTATGGGCGGCGCACGCGCCGCCGCGATGAGAATTGGGTGCATTCGGCGCGGCAGGCGCTCGGGAATACCTGGACGACGCTGTATGTAGAGCTGAACGCATCGGAAAGCGTGGCGGAAGCTGTGACGGCTTTGGAAAAGCTGGCTCCGGGCATTGAAATCGACGCCGTGCTGTATCTGTATGGACCGGATGGGGAGCGAGCTCTGAATTCGGAGCTGGGCGACGCGCTTGGATCGCAGGCTCGGGAGGCGGATCAGCTGCTGCTTTCGGCTGCGCCCGATGCGAAGCCCGGGAGGGCGGAACGTGAAAAAGCGAAAAGACTGCTGCGGCGGGTTGGGGCGACGGGACGTTTTCGGACATTCCTGCCCAACCGGCGCGAGGTGTCGCATTTCGCGGCGCAATGGCGCGAGCCGAAGTCCGTCGGCGAACAAAGTGTGTTTTTCGGCATCAGTGTCGTGGCGCTGATCGGCCTTTTTTCCTGGAGCCTCGTTCAGTCCGGAAATCGTCTTTGGAATGATTTTCTGCTGACCTTCTTAGGCACGGTTTTGCAGGCATTGCCTTTTCTGGTGATCGGGGTTTGCCTTTCCGCGGCGATCGAGGTGTTTCTGTCCCGGCGTTGGCTGCAGCGTTTCTTTGGCCTCGGCGGACTGCGCGGACTGGCGTCCTCTCTTTTGCTGAGCGCGGCGCTGCCCGTATGTGACTGCGCCTCGGTTCCGGTCTTTCGGGCGCTCGTTCAGAAGAATGTACCTCTTCCTTACGCCGTCATCTTTCTGCTCGCCGCTCCGGTGATGAATCCCGTTGCCTTTTTATCGACCTGGTTTGCCTACGGACGTATTGAAATGGCGCTGCTTCGCATGCTTCTTGGCATGCTTGCCGCACTTTTGGCGGGATACCGCTTCTTTCACATCTCGAAGGAGGAGGTGCTTTTATCATCGGGATCCATGGCCTGGCGCGAACGCGAAATGCGGCGGGACGCGGGGCGCTTCTATCGATTTGCGCAGGCGAGCCTGACGGAATTTCGCTCGGTATTCGTCTACCTGCTTCTTGGCTCGGCGGTCGCTTCGGGGATACAGCTTTGTTTTCGCACCTGGAATGTCCAGATTACAGGAGCGTGGGGCCTGTTCTCCGTGCTCGGCATGATGGGGCTGGCGTTTCTGCTCTCGCTGTGCAGCAGCTCGGATGCGATCGTCGCGCGATCGATGTCCGCCTATGTACCGCCGACGGCAAGCCTGTCATTTCTCGTATACGGGCCTATGATGGATTTCAAAAATCTGCTTTTGCTCAGCAGATTTTTTCAAAAGCGGTTTATCGTTCAGCTCGTCTGGCGAACGACGGCGGCTGTCGCCGTGATTCATCTTGGGCTCGCCTGGATCGGGGGGATATTATGAGGCGGCATAAAAATCGGAATGCTCTGATGGATGCGTTGGGACTGTGGGCGATGTCTGCGGTGCTGATCTATCTTCTTCTCTCGGGGCGGAGCCGAGAGCTGGTCGCTCCTCGCAGCGAGGGGCTGCTGTGGTTCAGTGCGGTTGTGTTTTTTCTGTGGGGCGGCATGGCCTTTTCACACATCCGCCGATGGAGCCGACGCATTCGATATGGCTTTTTCTGGACGGTTTCACTGCCTGCGGTATTGCTGATCCTGCCGCATCACGCGATGACGCCCAACAGCTTTGCGGCGCAGTCCCCGAGCCGAAGCCTTTTTTCATCAGGCGGGAAGGGAGCGGAAAGCGTCGCGAGGCAGGATGAGAGCTTCTCGATTCAGGAGATCACCTCGGAGGAGGCGAGCCGCTTTCTGGAAGAGAAGCGGGCGGAGCAGGAGCAGCCGCCGAGGGAAAAGGAGCAGACGAATTCGAAGGACGGATTACCCATCATTCTTCCGAGCGGTAAAAAATACGTGGCGCATGGATACGATGCCCAGAATCGGCGCATTGATATCGCGGACGATGAGTTCTATCCGTGGCTCAATGAGCTTTTTGCGAATACTTCATCATACATGGGCTACGAGGTGACGATGAAGGCGTGGG
>JAEXCD010000101.1 GCA_023393715.1 Bacillota bacterium | reverse complement strand
AAAGGCTCCGTTATAGCTCGTCGCGATCAGGCGGCCGTCCCGAAAGCCGTCACAGCCCGTTCGCGGATTTTTGCCCGTCTCGCGAAGCACCGTCACAAAGGGCGTCCGCTCCTCCTGCCATTCGATGTCGCTGTACCGCCCTAACACCCCCGCAACCTCAATGCCCTCGCGCGTCCGTCCGATCGACGTGCCGTGCCGCCTTAGCGCATAATTTCGCCGAACGACAAAAGGATACAACCCAAGACCCGCTATGCGGCTCGCATCCGGTTCTTCGAGCCACTCGCCGAAGATGTCAAAGGCATTTCCCGTCAGAAGGAAAAACTGATTTCTTCGAATTGCCTCCCCGATTTCCTTCGCATAGGGGCGCAGCGCCTCCAAAATGCTTGCCTGATGTGCTTCCTCCGATGAACCGAGGTAAACGAGCGCCACCGGCTCGTCCAGAAAGTGCGGTTTTTCATGGAGCGACGTATCGAGCCGTTCCGCCTCCGGAAACAGGCGCATCAGGATCTCTACATTGGCGCGATCTCCGAATTCAAGAGCCAAATCGGGATATAAAACTTCAATTTTCATGAACGCTCTCCTTAATCCGATTCCACAATGCGCGCCCCTGTTCGATGGAATAGTCATCCAGATCATAGGTCAGGCACAGATTTTTACAGGGCAGTTTGACAATGAGCTCGGCCGCCTCGTCGATCGTCCGGAAGCAATGCACCTTTTCCATCGGCGTATGCTGAAGGCGAAGCGCAATATCGTAGTCCAGAAAACGCGCACCGCAAACGACGATGTCGCGAATCGCCGGATCCGACGCAGCCGAAAAATCAGCGTCATAGAGCCAGGCCATATTGTGGTATCCCTGGGGCGCCTGCCCAAAATCCTGATCCAGCAGAATCAGCGTAGACGGGCCGTGATGCGCCGCATAGTACAGCACGTGTGAGATCGACGCCGGCGTCTTTCCCTTGTTCAGCATTTTCGTCACCCGGTATGCGCCAAACGACTCCTGCTCATAGCGAACCTGAAAGGAACGATAGGAGGATAGCACGTTTTGCGCCGTCTCCCAGCTCAGTCCGAGGAAATCGACCGCCGATAGCACGGCGCACAGATTATAGAGATCGAAGGTTTGTCGAATCGGGAAATAAAAGACTCGTTCCTCGGATGGCTCCATATCCGTCATCTTAAAATGAAACTGTCCGGCTTCGGGAGAAAAAGAAGTGATTTCGTAATGCGCCTTCGGATTTTCCCTGCCGCAGATCGGACAACGGTACCGTCCGATCGTCTGATACTGCTGGTGCAACACCTCCATGGGCTCGTGGCAGGCAGGACAAATCCACGCCTGCAAAAGCTTCCCGGCATCTCCCTCCGGGTCGTCCGAAACACGGTACCACAGCCGTCTGTTCCGCTCCGTTCCGAGGCGGCGCTGCTGGACGTCGTCGCCGTTCAAGATCAGAACGACCTCGTCTGTAATCGCCTGATTGAGTCGACGAACCAGCTGTCCGACATGCCCGATGCGCTCGTACTGATCGCGAAACAAATTGGTGACCAGAAGTCCCTGCAGCCGGAGCTGCGGCAAATAGGTCGGCGAGCTGACCTCATCGACCTCGACGATGAGCGCGTCGGCCTTTGTGCGGTTCCGCCAGGAGGTCTCCACGATGAGCGCACTGCAAATGCCGCTCTTCAGATTGCTGCCAAACCGATTGCACGCCGTTCTCAGCCCGTTTGCTTCGCAGATGGACGCAATCATATTTGTGGTCGTCGTTTTTCCATTCGTCCCCGTAATACCAAAACGCTTTTCCGGTTTTTGGATCCAGCTCAGAAAATTCGGTTCGATTTTCAGCGCGATGCGCCCCGGAACCTGCGTCGCCCGTTTCCCCAGCAGCCGCAATCCACGCCTTGCGATCTTTGCTGCCCATAGAGCGAGATATCCGCGCCAGGCTTTTGGCTGTTCTTGCTGTGTTTGCATGTCTCCTGCCTCGCTTTCCTGCCGATGTTCCATTCTTCGGCCTGGTCTGTCTTTTTTCATTCTATCGCATCGAAAAACTCTGTCAAATCCGAGCCGGATCCCTATTCGGAAAAACCGAGCCGCTGCACCTCGACGCTCGCGGGCGGCTATGCTATGATGAACGGTAAGTTCACCGTTTTTCACCGCAGAAAGGAGCGTATATGAAAGCGATTTTAACCGTCATCGGCCATGATCGGGTCGGCATCGTCTACCGGATTGCCAAGCATTGTTCGGAGCAGAATATCAATATACTGGATATCAATCAGACCGTCATGGATCAGTTTTTTACCATGGTCGTACTCGTCGATTACACGGATGCGCCGGCAGATGTCGCTGCGCTGCAGGACGGGTTCCAAAGTCTGGCAAGCGAATTGGGGCTGAGCATTAAATTTCAGAGTGAAGAAATTTTCAATGCGATGTACACGGTGTAGCCATGAATCAACATCAGATCTTAGAAACCATTCGCATGCTCGATGAGCAAAAGCTGGACGTGCGCACGACCACACTGGGCATCTCACTTCTGGACTGTGTCGGAGAAAACGACCGCGCCACCTGCACTCGAATCTACGACAAAATCTGCCGCGAAGCGGCGAACCTCGTTCGTACCGCAGAGCGCATCAGTGCAAAGTACGCCATTCCCATCGTCAATAAGCGCATCGCCGTCACCCCCATCTCGCTGATCGCGGCCTCCGGCGCTTCGGAAAACTACACCATCTATGCGCAGGCGCTCGACCGCGCCGCAAAGGAGGTCGGCATCGACTTCATCGGCGGGTTTACGGCTCTGGTGCACAAGGGTTTGTCCAACTCCGACGAACGCCTGATCCGTTCCATCCCGCAGGCGCTTGCCGAGACCGATATCGTCTGCGCTTCGGTCAACGTCGGCTCGACGCGCAGCGGCATCAATATGGACGCCGTTAAAATGATGGGCTCGGCCATCGTCGATACGGCCTACCGGACGAGGGAGCACGACAGCATCGGGTGCGCCAAGCTGGTCGTATTTGCCAACGCCGTCGAGGACAATCCGTTTATGGCCGGCGCCTTCTACGGAATCGGCGAGCGGGAAAACGGGCTCAGCGTCGGCGTCAGCGGGCCGGGCGTCGTCAAGGCTGCACTGGAAAAGGTCAAGGGAGCCCCCTTTGAGGTCGTCTGCAACACCATCCAGCGCACCGCCTTCAAAATCACGCGCATCGGCGAGCTGATCGGCCGCGAGGTCTCCGCGGAGCTCGGCGTTCCCTTCAACATCGTCGACCTGTCGCTCGCCCCCACTGCGGAGATTGGCGACTCCGTTGCCCGCGTATTGGAAGAAATCGGTCTGGACAGCGTCGGTACGCACGGCACGACGGCGGCTCTTGCGCTTTTGAACGACGCCGTGAAAAAGGGCGGGATCATGGCCTCCACAAATGTCGGCGGACTGAGCGGCGCATTTATCCCCGTCTCCGAGGATGAAGGGATGATCTGCGCGGCAAAGGACGGATTGCTCTCGCTCGAAAAATTAGAGGCGATGACCTGCGTGTGCTCGGTCGGACTCGACATGATCGCCATCCCGGGCGACACCTCCGCCGATACGATCTCCGGCATCATTGCCGATGAAGCCGCCATCGGCGTCATCAATCAGAAAACGACCGCCGTGCGCGTCATCCCCGTCTGCGGAAAGACCGTCGGCGACTTTGCACACTTCGGCGGGCTCCTCGGCGAGGCGCCCATCATGCCGGTGCATCCTGCCGGCTGCTCGGCCTTTATCGCCCGCGGAGGACATATCCCCGCGCCGATTCACAGCTTCAAAAACTGATCGGACAGATTCCCAATAAAAAAGCATGAAAGGGTGCTCGCCCGCTCCGGCGTACATCCCTCCATGCTTTTTTTGCTGCCGCGCGATGGCAGAGCACGGCTGCCGTCCGCACGAGGGCAGAGCACGATCGCAAAGCGCGCTCACCGTCCGCACGAGGGCCGAAACACTGCGCCCCCAGACACACGATCTGCGGGATATCGGCGCTAAAATCGCAGCCGGAAGGTTCTCGGCGCGTAATGAAAGACCAGTGCACTCGCGACAAAATAGTAGGCCAGACAAAACAAGGTGATTCCGCCGCAGAAAAACAGAAGCGGCATTTTCAGATAGATTGAGCCGTAACAGCAGCCATAGGTGAGCACGTGAAAGAGGAAGTACAGCCCGCTCTTCATTTCCGTTCCCACCGTATACGGCTGCAGCAAATAATACAGCACCAGATAGTGCACGGAGAAAAAGATACTCAGCCCGATCACGGAAAGCAGCACGACGGCATAATCCCAAAGCTGCACCGTCGCACCCGCAGCAAGAAGAAGGGCATCCAGTCCGGCGCCCACAGCAAGCGCCGGAAGAAGATTGATTTTGATGATCTCCCGAAGACGCAGGCGAAACAACGCCAAAATAGCCTCGGGCTGCTTGTAGAACGAGTAGGTCAGCATGCTGTGATCGCAGTTGTAAAACAGCGCCCGGGCAAATCCCTGCCCCCGATTGATCGTGTACATCAGAAAAACGGCGGCGGGCAGATGATTTAAAAGATACGCCCGGATTCCGTCGCGCAGCTGCGGATAAAACAGAAGTGCGGTCAGTCCTCCTGCAAAGAGCACGAGCACGCCCGCCGTAATGCGCCACGCCGATTTCCAGAGGATTTTCCGATGTCGTTGGATGAACAGATCATTCAGGTAGGCCAGGCCGGTTTTCCTGCTTTGAATGTGTACATCCGCGCTGATCAGCTTTTCGTTGGCCTGCTGCTGCACCTTGCGAAGCATGGACGAATCAAAGATCGTAATCGCGTTCGCATAAAGCTCCTTATAAAGTGCGCGATACGACGAAAATGTCAGAATGCCGGGGACGGAAAGCAGTCCAAGCCCGACAGTGAGCAGCATCAGCGCGAGCGAAAGCTCTTTGGGGACGCTCACCCCAAAAAGGAGCGGCACATAGCTCGCAGCGAGAAACAAGACGATTCCAAGCCACTCCGGTCGGCCCAGATTATTTTCATTCGGCACGCGTCCATGCCGCTCATAGTTTTTCAGTCGCCTCGAAGCGACCGCCGCCTTCGCGCCCACGACATAGAGCGAAAGAACACCGCAGTCGATCGCCGACAGGCCTAAGGGCAGACAGAAAAACAGGCTGCTGCACAAGAGCCCCACCGCCATTTTCAACAGGAAATAGGCGTAATGCACGAGGGTGTATTCCCTTGCATTCATACCGAGCAGCAGGATCGCATAATACCGCTCCTTGGCCGGGTTAAACAGCTGCGTATTCGCAATCGTTCCCGGTATCGTAAGAAACAGCACGAGATGCAGAACCCCCGGCGCCGCCTGCTCCGGCGCAAGGCGATAAAGCGACAGAGCGCCCACGACCATGATCGCAAAATACAGGATTTTGCCGATGAATATCCGAACGATCTCCGCCAGCACCGAAAGAATCTGTGCCAGCAGCTTCAGCTGGCGATTCTGATACAGACGGTCGGGAAGCGCTTTTCGCAAGCCCGGAATCTGCTTCAGCGCATATAAAATACTATTGACGCGACAGCTGTTTTTCAGCGCAAAAGACAATTTCAGTGTTCTAAGCATTCCCATCCTCCCGAAGGGCTTCGACGATTCTGTCTTTAAATTCCTGCCGATTCAGCTCCTCCTTTGGAAGCACCTGAAGTCGTCCCTGACTGAGCAGGACGATCTCATCACACAAATCCAGCGCCAGCTCCATGATATGCGTCGAAAGAATCGTGATTCGCCCCGGCTTGAGATCGCGCAGCAGCACCTTCATCTCCTCTGCGGCAACGACGTCCAGAGAGGTGAGCGGCTCGTCCAGAAGAAGGAGCTTCGGCTGCGCAACCAGATGTACGAGCATCTGCATTTTATTTTTCATGCCGTGCGAATAATCCTTCAACAGCCGGTCGCGGTCCTCCGGCACAATATTTAAGAGATCAAAATAACCGTCGATCGTCTGAGGCGCCGGCGTGCTTCCCTCGTGAATTTCGATAAAAAATTTCAGAAATTCACGCCCCGTCAGAAACTCGGGTACGGTCGGAACCGAAAGGACATATCCGATCTCCTCCGGCGCGATCTCCCGCTCCGCCCCCTGCGACATCCAGAAAAAACGTCCCTGCTCCATCCGCATATCCCCATTCAGACAATTAAAGAGCGTCGTTTTGCCCGCCCCGTTTCGTCCCAGAAGGCCGTAGATTTTTCCTTCCTCAAAAGAAAAATGGATGTCCTCAAGCACCTTTTTTTCGCCGAAGCTTTTCGACAGATGATCAATAATAAGGTTCATTCGTCCCCCTTTTCTCCTCGAACGCGCTCCTGCGCCATGCGGCGCGCCACAATCTGTCAGCGTTGCGGAGCCACCACACGATTTGCCCGCGTCCATTCGGCTGCGGAGCCAGCGCACGGTTTGACCCGCGTCCATCCGACGGATAAAAAATGCCCACAACCGCGCCAACGAGCACGATTGTGAGCAAAAATGATGGTGGAGATGAGGGGGATCGAACCCCTTACCTCTTGAATGCCAT
>JAEXCD010000073.1 GCA_023393715.1 Bacillota bacterium | reverse complement strand
GTCCCAGGGAGACGCAGCAAAAGCCGTTTTTCTCCGCATGGGCCACCTCGTTTTCCGTAAATCCGCCCTCCGGTCCGATCAGGACGGTAACGGATTGGGGAATACCCTCGTTTCGCCGTTTTTCCTGACAGGCCTCGAGCAGAGACGGCGTCGTCTGCCCGCTGCGCGCATAGCAGATAAAATTCCACACGCTTCGGCATTGCCCGAGCGCGTCAAAGGGCAGCTCGCTGCTCAAGCGGGGAATCGTATGCCGTTCCGATTGTTCCGCCGCTTCGCGGAGGATTCGTTCCTGCCGAAGCCGGATGTGTTCCCGGTCGCCCCGCTCGCGCCAAACCGTATGCTCGGTACGTACCGGAACGATATTCGTCACGCCCAGCTCCGTGCTCTTTTGAAGCGCGTACTCCCACCGCTCTCTGCGGATCGGCGCCATCGCCAGCGTCACAGACAGCGCCGTCTCTCTCCGTTCGGTAAGCTGCTCCGCGACGCGGGCAAAAACCCGTTTTTTTTCGAGCTCCGCCGTACAAAGAAAGGCGTTCCCCGACGCGTCGATCAAGCGAAAGGAAGCGCCGTTTCGTACTCGGAGCACGGTGCCCAGATGATGCTGTATCTCCTCCGACAGCAAAAGGCGCTGCTGCGGAAGAAGCGGTTGATCTATAAAATACTGCTGCATCGCCTTACTTTTCAAAGTGTGCCTTCAACTGTCTCAGGCTCTCTCTCGAAATCGCATGCTCAATCTTGCAGGCATCGTCTTCCGCAACCGCCTCCGATACGCCGACGCTGATCAGCATCCGCTTCAAAAACTGATGGCGGTCATTGATCTCTTCGCCCACCCGAGCGCCGAGCGGCGTCAGAATGATCTGCCCGTTCTCCATCATTTCGATGCTGCCCTCCTCGACCAGCTTTTTCATCGCCTTACTCACTGACGGACGGCTCAGGTCGAGATAATTCGCGATATCGACGGACCGGACATGTCCCTTGGTGTTCGTCAAAATATAAATCGCTTCCAGATAGTTTTCGGACGAATCCTTTAGGTTATGCATATTCTCCTCCTCATGAAATCCTTTTTTCTATTTTACCCCTTTTCGCGTCAATAAACACGGTCAATAAACACGTCCGCCGTCTCTTTGTCCCCGCCACCAGCTGCCATGATCGGAAAAGGTCAAATACAGCGCGAGGAGAGCAGCCGTCACCATCATCACCGCGTTTGCTTCAAGCTGAGGAAAGATCACAAACAGCACAAAGAGAAGGGTGTTTACCGCAAAAAAATGCCACTCTTTTTTCGAATAAGAAACGAAGGAGAACACGAGCATCAGACGGCAAAAGACGGTAATGGCGGATGCGGCGTCGGCAAAGGAGCGCGTTGTCGCCTCTGCGAGCGCAACGGCGAGCGCCGTCATGGCGATGGAGGCCTTTCCCCGTTTTGCAAAAAAGGACAGCTCCCTGCATTGCCGGAGCACAAAGCTGCCCAAAACGGCAACCCCCACGGAATCGCAAATCAGCTGGATCGCATAGAACATCGCCGATTGTCCCAGCCGCTCCAAAAGAATCGGCTGCAGATTCTCCTGCGTGAGAAAGGCCAGCGCCCAGAAAGCGGCCGCGCTGAAAAGGGCAAAGAGCATCGGGCGCCACGCCCGGAGCGTGTGTTCGACGGGGGACGCCGGGCGGCGATCCGGAAAAAGAAGCTTCAGCAAGCAGGCGACGAAGGCCATGTTTAACGGGAAGAACGCCATCAGCCACGGAAGAAGGCGTTCCGCCTGAGCGACGCGTTCCCAGAGGTACAGCAGCATCCCCTGTTCCAGCAAATGGAGCAGGTAGCACAGCGCAAGCGCAAAGCTGATCTGCATCAGCCCGTCTCGGTTGGCGCGAAAAAGTCCCGCCTCACGAACATATTCCCTTTTGCCGCCTTCTGTCGGTTTTCGCCGCATAATCTTTCCTTTCCGTGCCGCATCTGAGCGCCGCCGCACCGCGCGACGGTTCAATCGCAACGGTTCAATAAAAATACTTCAATGAAAATGCTTCAATAAAAAAGGAAGGCTTGCGCCTTCCCTTTGAACTCCACACGCTTACTTGTTGACAACTTCCTTCAAGCTCTTGCCAGCCTTGAAGACCGGAGCCTTCGATGCCGGAATCTCGATGGTTTCCTTCGGGTTGCGCGGGTTTCTTCCTTCGCGTGCCTTGCGCTCGCGAACCTCAAACGTACCGAAGCCAACCAACTGGACCTTTTCGCCATCGACCAATGCCTGCTCAACCGATCCGATAAAAGCATCCAGCGCACGCGTCGCCTGTGCCTTGTTCAACTCACTCTTTTCCGCAATCTTTGCGATCAATTCGGATTTGTTCATTTTTTCCTCCTAAAGTGCACACTTAATAATAGCGCCAAACAAAACTGTACCCTAATTATATCAGAAGTCGAGTACGAATCAACTGTTTATCGCTATTTTCTGCGGGTTTGCGAATTTATTTCCCACTTTGGCCCTCTGTTTTCGCTTTCGGAGAGGCAATTCGGTCGTAATACAGCCGCAAATGAGCGTCCTGACAGAGGGTTTTGATGTAGCTTTGATACTGCTGATCGAGATAACACGCTTTGATGTGATCGCGCAGCGTCGCGAAATCGTCTATGCGTTCCAAAACGAGAACGACATGATAGCGCCCCTCTTCGTAGTGGATCACCGGTTCATTCAGCTCCTGCTGCAGGATCTCCTCTGTGAAAAGCACACCGTCCCCGACTTTTGTCTTTTCGACGCGCAGCGCTGAGGTCGAATCGAACAGATCATTATTATATCGCTCCTGAAGCACTGCAAATTCCGAATCCCCCGAGAGCTCCTTCCTGATATCGGCGGCCTCGCTTCTCGTCGGAACCATGATATCCTCATAGGTCACCATGCTGTACTTCCGGGGATTTTTCTGGAAAAATTTCAGAAGTGTTTCATCGTCCGCCGGGTGAAGCTCGTCGTACCGGCGGCGATGCTCCGCCGCGAGCGCCTGCTTTTCCAGAGATTGAAGCAGCTCCGCCTCCGTAACGGAAAAGCCCTTCAGCTGCGCCTGAAATCCCTTATCCCCGCCGAGGGCTTCCTTGATTTCCGTAAAACGCCGCTGTGCGTCTGCCGTTGCGGCGTAACCGGACAGACTCTTGTCCTGCTGAATCACCTCTTCATAAACCAGCTGACGAAGAACTTCCTTTTTTCGCGTCAATTCGTCGGTTGCATCCTCCGTAGCCTGTGCGACCGCGGAAAAGAGCTGATCGGCCTTGTCCAGCTCCTCGCGCGTAATAATGCGATCGTTCAGCGAGGCGACGACATTGCTCGTGCCGCCGCACCCTGCGAGCAGGAACAGGCCCCCAAAAATCAGTAGCCCGCGCAGAGATCTTTTTCCGGCATCTCCGATTCTCACGGCTTCATCTCCTCATTGGTTCGAACGTTGGGCAGCGCCATGAGCTCCTCGGCGCTGAACGGATATTTTTTATTGCAGAA
The DNA here is from genome assembly GCA_023393715.1 of Bacillota bacterium. Lineage (GTDB taxonomy): Bacteria > Bacillota > Clostridia > Tissierellales > Peptoniphilaceae > JAEXCD01. The sequence continues at coordinate 3,769 of JAEXCD010000073.1, read as the reverse complement.
TTGACATACGATTTCTGCGCCGCCGTCCTCCTCCGCCATTTCGACGACATCTTTTCCCGGCAATGACGCCAGCACGCGTTCCATTTTTTCTCTGCTGCAGCTGCATTCATACCGAACCTCGGTCTCATCCAGGATCCGCGGCGCAAATGCGCTGAAAAAATGCGTCAGAATGGACGCCGGATTTTCCCCTCGCTGTATCAGCTCCGACACAGGCGGCAGCTGATCGACAGCCTCCTGCATCTTCTGCAAATCTGCGTCGTCCGCATCGGGCAGCGCCTGAATCAATAGCCCTCCGGACGCCGCGCAGCTGCGGTCGCGCTCGACCAGCACGCCAAGCATGACGACCGTTGGCGTCTGCTCGGAATAGTAGAAATAATGCGCCACATCCTCGGCGATCTCCCCGCTGCACAGCTCGGTAATTCCGACAAAGGGATCCTTCAGCTCATAGCCCTTGATCACCGCGAGCTGTCCGTCCCGGCCGATCCATGCGCCGACATCCAAATGACCGTCCGGCCTGCTTGCCACATCCGCCGACGGATTGCCCGAAGAGCACCGCACCGTTCCGGGGCGATCGCACACGGCAATCACCGGACTGCCCGGACCGTCGCCGCGAATCTGCAGGGTAATCGACTCGCCCTCGCTTTTGAGGTCCATGCCCAGCATGGCTGTAATCGTTGCCGCGCGTCCCATCGCTGCGGTCGCCGTTGGCGAGCATTCGTGCAGTCTGCGCAGCTCCTCCACTACATCGGTCGTTTTTGCAAAATGAAATCGAAAACAGCCCTTTTCATCGACTGCCCGAAGAATGGTATCCGTCATATTGTCCTCCCCGTCTCCCGTTTGTTCCTTCCGATATTATAACATACGCATCATAACATGACGGCCAGACGAAAAAAGCCTCCCTTTCGGGAGGCCTGATCTATACAGATTAGAGCGTGATGACGTTCGCCGCCTGGGGCCCCTTGGCTCCCTCGGTGATTTCGAACTCCACCTTCTGTCCCTCGTCGAGGGTACGGAACTCACCCGTATTGGGCAGTGCGCTGAAATGTACAAATACGTCTTTTCCATCTTCTGTCGAAAGGAATCCGTATCCCTTCGTTGCGCTAAACCATTTTACTGTACCTTTTACCATTGCTTTCCTCCACGTTTTCGATCGTAGTCAAGATAACTACCCATTCATCATAGCACGAGCGCATGGGGGTGTCAATTTATTTACCGCATTCCGAGAAGAAGGATATCGATGTGCATCGTGCACGCCCATATGCGAAAAATGCACGTCTGCACCACCTTAGTGACCGTGCCGTACCGAAGGTAAATTATGTGAAAGCGAAGCTCCTCTTCAAACCACCCTCGCGACCACGACGCAGCGAAAATTCGCACTCGCACCGCGCTGAAAAATCACGCCCGCACCATGCTGAATAGCAGGCGGCGGCTTTCGGGCGAGGCAGCCTCCCCTGTATCCAGATCGACCACGCGAACATCCCGAAAGCCGATTTCCCCGAGCAGACGGCACACATCCTCCATTCGATGACAGCGCTGCGTTTGCGTCTCATCAATCCGCTCGTATCGCCCGTCTTCGCCTTTGACGAAGAAAGTCAGCTGAAAATCGACGATATCGCCGGAAACCTCGCTTTCCCAGGTATAGAAGATCCCTTCGGTTTCATAAATCCACGTATTCTCACCGATTTCCTCAATTAAGCGCCTGGATGTATTCAGGTCGAAGCAAAACACGCCGCCCGGAGAAAGGCTGTCGTGTACGCGCTGAAACGCCGCGCGCAGCTCCTCCTCCGACAGGAGATAGTTCATCGTATCGAGCAGCGACACCGCCGCATCACAGATCGGCACGTCCAATGCACGGATATCCTGACAAAGCCAGCGAATGTTTTCAGCGCCCCCGCTCTTGTTCCACGCCACGGACAGCATGGCGTCCGAGCGATCGACCGCAATGATTTCCCGAAACTGCTCCTTCAGGCGCAGCGTCAGATTTCCCGTACCGCAGCCCAGCTCGAGCAACCGGCCCCGCGGTACGCCGCGCAGCGCAAATTCCCGGAGAATGCGCGCGGCATAGGCATCATAGTCGATATCAAACACCAGACGGTCATAAATTTCACTGAAACGATCGTACATATCGGCTCCTCTTCCGCGGCGGTTATTTCATCCGGCCCACAAGCTCCCCGATGGCCTGTTCCAATTCGGCGCTGAGCTTTTGCGCCGCCTGCAGCTTCTCGCGCTCCTTTTGTACAACGGCCTCCGGAGCGCGCTGTACGAAGCCGGCATTATCCAGAAGCTTCTGCGCCCGCTCGATCTCGCCGCGGCAATGCTGCAGATCCTTCTCCAGCTTTGCCTTCTCTGCTTCGTAATCGACCAGCCCCTCGAGCGACAGATAGATTTTGATGCGGTCAAGCACGAGACAGGCCGCATTGTCCGGCGTCGGATCGACGTCCACGACCGCAACGCGGCTCGCCCCGGCGAGATGCTCAAACTCGTAACCGATCGCAGCGAGCAGCCTGCGAACCTCCTCCTCCGCCGAGTACAGCGTGATCGGGCTCTTTTTCGACGGCGCGATGTCGCGTTGGGCGCGTTCGTTTCGAATCGCCGTAATCGCTGCAATCGCCAGCTCTATCGCCTTCTCCTCCTCCGGATAACAGTCGTCCCCGCAGGGCATCGGGTAAGGTGCATGGATGATTTTGCCCTCGGTGCCGGGCAGCGTAGACCAAATCTCTTCCGTAATAAACGGCATGAACGGATGCAGCAGCCGCACGATATTGCTCAGCACATACAGCAGCGTCGAGGCCGCCGCATGCTTTTTGACCTCGTCGTCTCCATACAGGCGCGGCTTGACGAATTCCACATACCAATCGCAGAACTGGAACCAGACGAAATCATACAGCGCCGCCGCGCCCAGCCCGATTTCAAATTTGGACAGATTGCGGTCCAGCGTTTCGCGCACCTCGTTCAGGCGCGACAGAATCCACCGATCCTCGACATCAAGCGCGGCGCGATCCAGCGAATAATCGACGCCGTCCTCCAGATTCATCAGCACAAATCGCGTCGCATTCCACAGCTTGTTGGCAAAGTTGCGGTTGGCGCGCACGCGCTCATCGTAGTAACGCATGTCGTTGCCCGGCGAATTTCCGGAGATGAGCGTAAAGCGAAGCGCGTCTGCTCCGTACTGATTGATAACCTCCAGAGGGTCGATGCCGTTGCCCAGAGATTTGCTCATCTTCCGCCCCTGATCGTCGCGAATCAGGCCGGTAAAATAGACGTTTTCAAAGGGCGCCTTCCCCGTTTGGTGCAGGGAGCTGAAGATCATGCGGATCACCCAGAAAAAGAGGATGTCGTAACCGGTCACCAGCGTATTCGTCGGAAAAAATTTCTCCATATCCGGGGTCTTTTCCGGCCAGCCCAGCGTGGCAAAGGGCCACAGCGCCGAGGAAAACCACGTGTCGAGCGTGTCGGCATCCTGCGTCAGGTGCGTGCCGCCGCAGTGTGCGCAGTGCGTCGGCGGCTCTTCGGCGACGGTCATCTCCCCGCAATCCGCACAGTACCACACCGGAATGCGGTGCCCCCACCAAAGCTGACGCGAAATGCACCAGTCGCGAATATTGTCCAGCCAGTTGTGGTAAATCTTGTCAAAGCGCTGCGGAATCAGGCGCACAGCCCCCTCCTCCACGGCCTTTTTCGCCGGACGCGCCAGCGCATCCATCGATACAAACCACTGCTTGGACAGCAACGGCTCAATCACCGTCCCGCACCGTTCACAGTGTCCGAC
>JAEXCD010000020.1 GCA_023393715.1 Bacillota bacterium | reverse complement strand
GTCGATATCTTTGTCTGTGGCTGCGGCGCCGGCGAAACGGCCGGTTCCTTTTTGGGCGTCTTTTTCTCCGCATCGCCGCTTTCCTTAGCGCGCGCAGTGCGCTTGGGCGTTGTGCCGCGGCTGCGCGACGAAGGTGCTTCCGCATCCCGGGTCTCTGCGCCGGATTCCTCTGCCAACGCGCGCTCAAACAGGATGTCGAGGTATTTGAAAGCGCTGCAGGCCGCGATAAAGGCGCTCGGCGTCTTGCTCTCGCCCATGCCGATGACGGTCATGCCGGATTCGCGCAGGCGGGAGGCCAGGCGCGTAAAGTCGCTGTCCGAGGAGACGATGCAAAAGCCGTCGACGCTCATCGTATACAGAATATCCATGGCGTCGATAATCATGGCGCTGTCCGAGGCGTTTTTTCCGCCGGTGTAGCTGTATTGCTGAATCGGCGTGATTGAATGATCGAGAAGGATGCTCTTCCATCCGTTGTTCCGCGTGCTCGTCCAGTCGCCGTAGATTCGCCGATACGTAATGACGCCATAGTTGGTCATTTCGTCAAAAATAATCTTGATATATTTTGCCGACACATTTTCCGCGTCGACCAGTACCGCAAAGCGGCGTTCTTCGTTCATACCGTCCTCCATTCAAATAAAGGGTCTTCAACTGTTTATTATATCGGAAAGAGAGGAAATGGGAAACGAGGTCGAAGGCGGGCGGCATCCGTGAAGAAGATCGTTTCAAAAAGTGAAATGTATAAAATTTACTTTTTTAATCCTGCCAGGAAAACGCGACAAAATACGCGAATCGAGGAAGATAATAAGAAAAAACGACGAAAAAAAAGTAATAAATGAATAAGAAAATGCAAAAATAGGGCTATTTTAGCCTTGTGCAAGAGTTCGAATAGAAAAAATAAAAATATTTTTTACCAAAAAATACAGAAAAACGATTTCTCGGGCTTTGCAAAAAGTTGTCACGCTGTTATAATCACTACCATACTTTTGGTCAATATAGGAGGCTGGTATGAAAAAACGGGGTTTGGCTTTGTTTTTGGCAATGGCGATGAGCTTGACGGCCTGCGGCGGTGGCGCTGCATCGGAGTCGTCGACTTCTCAGGTGGCGGAAGGTTCGTCTTCCCAGACGGCAGAGAGCTCGACCGCTCAGGAGGAGGGCGCGGGCGAGAAGGTTCGGATCGGCGGCCTGGGGCCGATGACGGGCGCGCTGGCGACGTACGGCGTGTCGTCGATGAACGGCGCAAAATTGGCTTTTTCCGAAATCAACGAAGCCGGAGGCATCGCCGGGAAGCCGGTCGAGTTCCTTTTGGAGGATGAAAAGGGTGATCCGACCGAGGCGGTCAATGCGTTCAACAAGCTGATGGATGAGGGCATGGTTGCGTTGCTGGGGAACATTACATCCGGTGCGGCCAATGTGACGGCGCAGGAGACGCAAAGCAGTGGCTTGCCCATGCTGACACCGACCGGTACGCAGTTTAATATTACGGAGGGGCGTTCGAATGTATTCCGCGCGTGCTACACGGATCCGTTCCAGGGCCTGATTCTGGCTCAGTTTGCGAAGAACGATCTCTCGGCGAAAACCGCAGCCGTACTCGTCAACAGCGGCAGCGATTATTCCGACGGCGTAGCGCAGGCATTTGTAAAAGAGGCGGGGGACATCGGCCTGGAGGTCGTTGCGAATGAAAGCTACGGCGATGCGGACAATGACATGACAGCACAGCTGACGAGCATTGCGGCGAAGAATCCGGATGTGCTCCTCGTACCGGACTACTATGAAAAGGACGCGTTGATTCTGCAGCAGGCGAAGGAGGTCGGGTTCAAGGGTACGATCCTCGGAGCCGACGGCTGGGACGGTGTGCTGCAGCTGCTGGGCAATGATGCCAATATCGCGGACGGCGTATATTTTACGAACCACTATTCACCGGATTCGACGGACGAAAAGGTGCAGAATTTCGTTCAAAAATACCGCGACACCTACGGGGAAGAGCCGACTGCGTTTTCGGCGTTGTCCTACGATGCGGCGTACATGCTGAAGCAGGCGATCGAAGAGGCGGGCTCGACGGATGCGCAAAAGGTTGTGGATGCGATGAAGAAATTGGACTTTACGGGTGTTACGGGGCATTTGCAGTTCGATGAAAACAACAACCCGGTCAAGGGCGTCGCGCTCACGAAGATCGAGGGAGGAAAATATACCTTCTTTAAGACGGTGGAATCGACGAAATAACGGAGAGACAGGAGTACAGACGTGGAATTCTTATTGCAGGTAATCAACGGGCTGCAAACGGGAAGCATCTATGCCTTAGTGGCGCTTGGCTACACCATGGTTTACGGTGTAGCCAAGCTGATCAATTTTGCACATGGGGATATCATTATGATCGGCGCCTATCTGTGCCTTTTGATCGGACCCGTTCTGGGCGCGGCGGGGCTTCCCCTGTGGCTTGGCGTTTTTATCGCTGTTCCCGTTTGTGCGCTGTTGGGCATCGCGATTGAGCGCATCGCATATCGTCCGCTGCGGCGGTCTCCGCGCATCTCAAATCTCATTTCCGCCATCGGCGTCAGTTTGCTTCTGGAAAATGCGGCGATGAAGGTCTTCGGCACCTCGGCCAAGCCGTTTTCGAAGGCGTTGGACCTCGGGGAGGTGATCCTCGGTGATTTTCGCATATCGCTGTCCTCGGCGGTCACGATCCTCGTTACCCTGATACTGACGTGGGCGCTGTATCATTTCATGAAGCATACGAATGCGGGGCGCGCGATTCTGGCGACGAGTGAGGATGCGGGGGCGGCGCAGCTGGTCGGCATCAACATCGACCGGTCGATCTCGCTGACCTTTGCGCTCGGCTCGGGGCTGGCGGCGATCGGCTCCCTGCTCTATCTGGTTCGCTATCCGCAAATTACGCCGATGATGGGCTCCATGCTCGGCATCAAGGCGTTCATCGCGGCCGTGCTCGGCGGCATCGGCTCCATTCCCGGAGCGGTGCTGGGCGGATTTATTCTGGGGCTGGTCGAGGCGATGACCAAGGCGTACCTGGCCTCGGAGCTGGCGGACGCGTTTGTCTTTGGCATTTTAATCGTCGTGCTGTTGGTGCGGCCTGCGGGCATTTTTGGCAGCAGCCGCGTAGAGAAAGTGTGAGCATATGACCCGAAATCGAAAAATAACTTATGCGCTGACACTTTTGCTGGTCGCCGCCGTTTACGTGATCATCGCGGGTCTCGAAAGCGGCGGGATATTCAGTAATCTGGCGAATCAGCCGCGGGGCATCATCCGTTCGCACTGGAGCGCGGTCATCAACTTCATCTGTATCAACATTATTCTGGCGGTGAGCCTGAATATCACGGTGGGCTGTCTGGGGCAGATCAATCTGGGTCATGCGGGCTTTATGAGCGTCGGCGCGTATGCCTGTGCGCTCTTTTTGAAGAGCGGTCTCCTTTCCGGACTGCCGGGCTACTTCGCCGGTCTGATCCTCGGCGGCTTTATCGCAGCAGGCATCGGATTTCTGATCGGCATTCCGGCGCTGCGGCTCAAGGGCGACTATCTGGCGATCATTACGCTGGGCTTTGGCGAAATTATTCGCGTGCTGATCCAATACTTCAGCTTTACCGGCGGGGCACAGGGACTTCAGGGCATTCCAAAGATGCAGAGCTTTACCCTCATTTTCTGGATTACGGCGGCGTCGGTCGCGCTGATGTTTACGATTATGACCGGCCGGCACGGGCGTGAGGTGCTGGCGATTCGCGAGGACGAGATCGCGGCTGCAGCGGCCGGGGTCAATACGACGCGCGCGAAGATCTTTGCCTTTACGCTCTCGGCCTTTTTCGCAGGTGTTGCCGGCGGGATGTACGCCTGCAATGTCGGCTCGATCACGGCAAAATATTTTGATTACAATCAGTCGATCAATCTTCTGGTCATGGTCGTCCTCGGCGGAATGGGGTCGTTCACCGGCGCAACGCTGTCGGCAATCGTACTGACGGCGCTTCCGGAGATGCTCCGCGCGTTCACGGACTATCGCATGATCGCCTATGCGTTGATTTTGATCGCGATGATGCTGTTCCGTCCGTCGGGACTTCTCGGGCGGAAGGAATTCCAGCTTTCGAAATGGGTGAACCGCCTCTTCCCGGAACGGAGGGATGTACATGAATCAGTCAATTCTTGATATTGATGCCGTCAGCCTGATCTTTGGAGGCATCCACGCCATCGAGGACGTTTCCTTTCGCGTAGATAAGGGGAGCCTGGTGGGGCTGATCGGGCCGAATGGCGCGGGAAAAACATCTATTTTTAATGTACTGACCGGTATGTATGTGCCGAGCTCGGGACGAATCGTTTTTGACGGACAGGTATTGGAAAAGCGGCCGCCGCACCAGATTGTTGAAATGGGGATTGCGCGAACCTTCCAAAACATCCGCCTGTTCAAATATATGTCGATCCTGGAAAATGTCTTGGTGCCGTTGACTCAGGAGATGACCTACGGGAAAATCGAAAGTCTGCTTCGCCTGCCGCGCTACTGGGCTCAGGAAAGGGAGATGAAGGAAAAAGCGCTGGATTTGCTGCGCATTTTCGATTTAGACCAGGAAGCGGAGGAGATGGCGGCGAGTCTGCCTTACGGCAAGCAGCGCAAGCTGGAAATCGTCCGTGCGCTCGCAGCACAGCCGAAGCTGCTCCTGCTCGACGAGCCGGCGGCCGGAATGAATCCGACGGAGACCGCGGAGCTGATGGAAACGATCGCGTTGATTCGCGAGCGCTTTGACGTAACGATTTTATTGATTGAGCATGACATGAAGCTGGTGCTGGGCATTTGCGAGCATCTGGTGGTCATGGATCACGGCAGGGTCATCGCTCAGGGCCGGCCTAAAGAGGTGGTTACGCGAAAAGAGGTCGTCACGGCATACCTGGGAGAGGAGGAGTGACATGGCTCTGCTGGAGGTACAGAAGCTCAATGTGTTTTATGGAATGATTCACGCGGTTCAGGATCTCAGCCTCACCGTCCGCGAAGGAGAGGTCGTCTCGCTGATCGGGGCAAACGGCGCGGGAAAGACGACGACCCTGCAGACAATTTCAGGGCTCATTCGGCCGAAGAGCGGCGAGGTGCTCTTTGACGGGAAAAAGATCACCAAAAAACCGGCGCATGAAATCCTCAAAGCGGGGGTCGCGCACATTCCGGAGGGACGGCGTATTTTCCGTTCGTTGAGCGTTCGGGACAATCTCTCGCTCGGCGCGTATGCGAACCGAGAGGACGCGGAGCAGCAAAGGGAGCGCCTGGCGCACATTTTAGAGCGATTCCCGATTTTGCAGGAGCGGCAGGACCAGGAGGCGGGTACGCTGTCCGGAGGCGAGCAGCAGATGCTCGCGATCGGGCGGGCGATGATGTCGAACCCCCGCATGATTATCCTGGACGAACCGTCGATGGGGCTTTCCCCGTTGTTTGTGAAGGAAGTTTTTCACATCATCCGTTCGCTGCACGAGAGCGGCGTGACGCTGCTTTTGGTCGAGCAAAACGCCAAAATGGCGCTTTCGGTGTCCGATCGCGTGTACGTATTAGAGACGGGGCGCATTACCTCGCACGGTCACGCCGCAGATATGGCGAATGACGAGCAGATGCGACGCGCATACCTCGGCGCGTAAATCGGGAAAACGGCCATTGTTCATATTCATCAGAGAAAACGGTGCAGCACTCACCTGAGGCTACGCCGTTTTGTGATATCCATGCTTGAGACAATGGAAACGAGGTGTTAATATTAAACGATGAAGAAAAAATTTCCGTTGGGAGGCGTAATATGCGTAAAAAGAGAACGGCAATCCTTGCCGGCGTGCTCGGCCTGGCGCTGATGTTAGCGGGCTGCGGCGGTGGCTCCGCGCCGCAGAAGACCGAAGAGGCGGCTTCGGAAGCGTCAAAGAAGCAGGTGGTGATCATTTTGCCGATGGATCATCTGGCCATGAATCAGGTCCGCGATGCGATGACGGAGACCTTGACGGCAAAGTACGGCGACGGGATTACGATAGAAGTAAAAAATGCAAATGGCGATCAGACGATGATCAACAGCATTATGCAGGAGGCGGTCTCGGGAAAGCCGGATCTCCTGCTGCCGATTGCCACCGGAACGGCGCAGATTGCGGCGACGACGACCAGCGAGATTCCGATTGTTTTTTCTGCCGTGACGGATCCGGTCGAAGCGGGGCTTTGTCCCTCCTGGGAGGAGGCCGGAGCAAATGTGACGGGCGTGTCGGATCAGACGGATGTCGCATCGATCATCGATTTTGCACTGGAGCTGGTTCCCGGGGCGAAGACCTTTGGCCTCGTCTATTCGTCCTCCGAGGTCAATTCGGGCGTACAGATTGAGCAGGTGAAGAAGGTCTTAGAGGAAAAGGGGCTTTTCTATAAGGAAGGGACGATTACCAATACGTCCGAGCTTCAGCAGGTCGTCGGCAATCTGGCGCCGGACGTCGATGTCTTCTACGCGCCGACGGATAACAACGTCGCGACGGCGATGCCGACGTTTCAGCAGGTGGCGAATAAAGCCGGAAAGCCGATCTTCCCCGGTGCGGGTACGATGGTGACTTCGGGCGGAACCGGTACGGTGGGGCTCGATTACAGCGCGTTGGGCCGCCAAACCGCCGAGATGGCGATTCGTATTCTGGACGGACAGAGCGTTGCCGAAAATCCGCCGGAAAAAGTGACGGACTTATTGAAGCTGCTCAACGAAGATCAGGTAACGGCTCTGGGCATTGAGGTGCCGGAAGCGTTGAAAAAAGAGGTTACCTTCATTAAGACAGACGAACAGTAGCAGGGTGCTTTATTGGGATGGGCCTTTGTCCATCCCTCTGTTTCCCCGTTGTGAAAGGGCATGATTATGACAGTTGCGCAGATTCTCGGCGCCGTACAGTTAGGATTGATTTATGGTTTGATGGGGCTGGGGCTCTATATTCCGTTTCGCGTATTGGATATTCCGGATATGACGACGCAGGGGTCGTTTACGCTGGGCATGGTGGTCGCAGGCGTGATGACGCTGGCCGGGCATCCCATTCTCGGCCTGTTGGTTTCCCTTGCCGCAGGAGCGGCCGCCGGAGTTGTGACGGGTATTCTGCACAGCAAATGGAAGATTTCGGCGATTCTATCCGGCATTTTGACAATGACGGCGCTCTATACGGTCAATTTGCTCATCATGGGCGGGAAGGCCAATATTTCCCTCATCGGGAAGAACACGGTCTTCTCGGGGCTCGAGGCGGTTCTGGGGAACAGCGATCTGGCGGTTACGCTGCTGTCGCTTCTCATTGCCGTGCTGTGGGTGGTGTGCCTGGCCGTTTTTTTTCACACGAGAACGGGACTGACGCTGCGCGCGACGGGGGATAACGAAATGATGGTGCGCCACACTTCGATCGACACCGACCTGATGAAGATTTTGGGGCTCGCCATGGGCAATGCCCTGGCGGCGTTCTCCGGAGCGCTGATCTGCCACTACAATGTTTCGGCCGATGTCAATTCGAGCAACGGCATTTTGGTGGTCGGGCTGGCTTCCATTATTATCGGAGAGACGCTCTTCAAGCGCGACGGGGTGACGCGGGGACTGATTTCGACCATTCTCGGGTCAATCCTGTATCGCCTCATGATTGCGGCGGCGTTGAAGTTTGATATTCTGCCGTCCTATGCGCTCAACCTGATTTCGACGGTCATCGTCATCGCGGCGTTGATGTTTCCCTCGATTCAAAAGGCGCGCATGCGATATCGGAAAAAGGCGCGGCATCGCCGTTTAGTCGAGAAATGGATGAGGAGCGTGGAGGAAGATCATGTCGAATGAAAACATGCTGGTGATCCGAAACCTTACAAAGATCTTTTATCCGGGCACGCCGAACGAGCATCTGGCGCTCAACCACTTGGATCTGACGGTGCGAAAGGGCGAATTTATCACGCTTCTGGGCTCCAATGGCGCCGGAAAGAGCACCCTGTTCAATGCCGTCTGCGGCACCTTCGAGGTGGACGACGGGTTGATCCTGCTCGATGGCGAGGATATCACGTACCAAAAGGATACGAAGAGAGCGCTTCAGATTTCCCGCATCTTTCAGGATCCTCAAATGGGCACCGTGCCGAATTTGACCGTTGCGGAGAATCTGGCTCTGGCGTATACGCGAAAGGCGGCGCCCTCACTGTTTCCGCTGAACAAAAAAGACATCAAGTATTTTTACGATCTGCTCTGTATGCTCGACATGGGGCTGGAGGTTCGAATGGATACGAAGATCGGCCTTCTCTCCGGCGGGCAGCGTCAGGCGGTTTCGTTGATGATGGAGGTCATCTCGCGGCCGAAGCTGCTGCTTCTGGATGAGCATACGGCGGCCCTCGATCCGCAGACTTCACAGCGGGTGCTCGATCTGACAAACCGTTTTGTCGGGGAAGCGGGCATCACGACGATGATGATCACGCACAATGTTGCGGATGCACTGCGAAACGGAACGAGAACCATCGTCCTTTCGGAGGGACGCGTACTGCACGACTATGATGCAGAAGAGCGGAAAAGCCTCGACGAGCATGATTTGCAGAGACTGTACGGTTAGGAGGCGACGATGAGCTACGAATTAGGCATTATTGGCGGCATGGGGCCGTTAGCAACGGATGTGTTTTACGAATACATCATCCGGCATACCGAAGCATCCTGCGATCAGGAGCACATCGACATCGTACTGCTCAATCACGCGTCGATGCCGGATCGCACACAGGCGATTCTGACCGGGCGCGAAGAGGAATTTTTGCAGGCGGTGCAGCGCGATTTTGATCTGCTGAACACAGTACCTCTCAAGGCGGTAGTGATTCCGTGCAATACTTCTCATTATTTTTATGATTCGATGACGGCGATGTCCAGGGCGCCGATCATCAACATGATTGAGGAATGTATGCTCGCCTGTAAGGCGGCGGGGCATGACAGCATCGTTGTGTTCGGAACACAGGGGACGCTGCGCAGCGGTCTGTATGAGCGCTATGCACAAAAGCACGGGCTGAACAGCGTGTGCGTTTCGGAGGAGGATCGCGAAAAGATCATGGAGATCATCTATGATGTCAAGGCGACGAACCGAACCGAAAGCGAAGCGCTTCAGGAGCTGATTCAAAAATACAGCGCACGGGGTAAGGTGATTCTGGCGTGCACGGAGCTGTCAGTTCTGGCGCCTGCGGACGGAAGCGTGGTCGACGCCCTGAAGGTGCTGGCGGAAAGAGCGATCGAGCGCTGTGGTCGGAGCGTAAAAAAATGAGGGGTTTTCGGGCCGCGCACAGAGAGATCGAGAATTATGGATTCGTGAAAAGTGAAAGGAAAAACGCCGTTGTCGAAACGGCGTTTTTTTGTGCACGTGTTTTTTCTGCGGTCTCGGCCGCGGCGTTATACGGGAAGCCCGTAGCGCGAGCGATCCTCCTTATCGAAAAAGGTTTTGAGATGATAGGCCTGCAAAATATAGTCCTTGTACGCGTTGACGACCGTGGGGACAAAGGTATTGGATTTCCAGACCATATAGACGGGAAATTGAAGAAGGACGTTTTTGATCGGGATGAAATGAACGTCGAATCGGAGATTAAATTTGGTCGCGGTGACGATGGCAATGCCTAAATTATGCTGAACGGCGGACAGAATCGCTTCGTCGCTGTTGTACTGTAGCTTGATATTGCTCGGGAAGGGAAAGCCGTACGCATCGAGATCCGCCTGCAGCAGGCGGTAGTTGCCGCTTTCCGGCGCGTAGGTGATGAAGGGTTCTTTCGCAATTTCCTGGTAGTTGACCGATTTTCGCTGCGCCAACGGGTGCTTTTTGGAAACGGCCAGCATCGCGGGATAGTCCAGCACTTTAATTTTTTCCAGGCAGGGATCCGAGAAGATGTCCATGGTATCAATGACAAAGCCCAAATCCGCTTCGCCGTTGAGGATGTCATTGATGACGATTTGAGAATCTCCCTGATGGCAGCTGAAGTGGACCTGGGGGAAGCGGAGCTCAAACTCGGAAATGGACAGCGGCACACACTGTGAGGCGCACGGATAGACGGCGCTGATGCGGATATGCGATTCGTTTTCGCGGGCAAACGTATTTAGCTGGGTAATCCCCTGATCGAGCGCGCCGATACAGGTTTTGACGTGGGAAAGAAAGAGCGTGCCGTATTTTGTGAGATGCGTTTCCTTCCCCACCTTGTTAAACAGAGAAACGTGAAGCTCCTCCTCTAAGCTTTTCATGGCCTTTGAAAGCGCGGGCTGCGAAATGAAAAGCGTTTCGGCCGCCTGGTGATAGTTTTTACATTGTGCCAGAACCAGAAAATATTTCAGCTGCTGCAGATTCATCGTACCCTCCCAACCAAAAAACATAATTATCGAAAATGATAACTTTGAGTTATCGAGCCTTTGTGCTATTTATAGCGGATTTGGCGGACAAAGTCAATGAAGGACGTGATTAAAACGATAAAAAACTGAGGCTTTATCAGCATTGCTAAAAAAATCAGGAAAACACACAAAGCGTTATTTCTGACATTGATAACCAAATTCATCAAATGGCGAAATCAAAAGTAATCGATAAGGCGGCGAAGGAGGGCGGAAGGGGCGTGCGGGCTTTGGAAAGCCGCGTGGGAACAGAGGGGGAAAACGCATGGTTATCGTATTTTTTGAAAAAACAGAAAAGATGTCGAATCGGAAGCTTTCACATAACAAAAAGGAATGTGTCGGGGAAAACGGGGGGAGAAGCTTCGCTGAGGGGACGAATGAATCTCAGAATTATCGTCATACTTGGCGCATTTTCTTCGTGATAAGATCGCACTATCTGAAGAAGCCGACAACGGATAAACGTTTGCGGAGGTTGACGCGGCAGTCGTTCCCGCAAGGGAATAATATAAATTTTTTAGGAGGAAACATGAATAACTTATTACTCGAAAAACAAAATGGTATTGGTGTTTTGACGATCAATCGTCCGAAGTCGTTGAATGCGTTAAACAGTGAAACCCTTGCGGAATTGAAGGAAGCGCTGCTGGCCGTTTCGTGTGATGACGAGATTCAGGTGTTGATTCTGACCGGATCGGGGGATAAGGCGTTCGTCGCCGGTGCGGACATCTCGGAAATGGTTCATGCTTCTGCTCCGGAAGGACGCACGATGGGAC
>JAEXCD010000095.1 GCA_023393715.1 Bacillota bacterium | reverse complement strand
GTGCAGCGCCGTGCCCGCCTGGAGCAGCAGAAACGCCAGAAATACGACCGCGCCCACAACGCCCGTCACGACCAGTACCGTGACATAAATGTTGTGCAGGCCGCCCGCGCGGATGTTTCCCGCCATGCTCGTCCCGACGCGCTCACTGACCTTGTCCACCATTCCCTCGTAGGAGAGGCCGAAGACCGGTTCTCTCTTCCACTCCTCGATGCCGGAGCTCCACAGCAGCTTTCTGCCGGAGGTGACCTCCGCCCCCGTAAGCTTTTCGATTCGCTCTAATTTCGGCCGTTTTAGCAGCTCGTCCTCATTCCAGAGCTCGTCGTCGCCGACTGCCAGATGCAGACCGCTGAGCTCCGCCTCCTGAAGCGCCAGCGCGCGCTCCGAGGAAACCACCCACGGAACATAGCTCAGCCCCTGCCGTACAAGCGGTCCGGCAAGAATAAGTGCGAGCGCCACGGCAACGGCAGAGGCGACGCCCGGCGCAAAGCTGCGAAGCACCGCTGCCCGGCGGCCGCCGCGTGCGCGCACGCCCCGGTTATAGCACATACCAAAGGCAATGAGCGCACACATCACTACCAGCGCGCCCAGCGCTCCTCGGCTTTGCGTGAGGATCAGCGCGAGCCACTGGAACACGATCGACGCCGCCAGCGCGACGCGGCCGGCCCTCCTCGGTTTTCGCGACAGCAGGTACAGCGCCGCTCCGATGGCGATCACGCAAAACATGCCGCCGACATTGGCATTGAAAAGCCCCCACAGGCGATAATCCTTCATCCCGAACCAGATCGTCTGTTCGCCGCGGCGGAACGCAAACTGAATGCTCCAAAGAAAGCTGGCAAACCCGATGAGTGAAAACACCGCAATGATCACGACGAGCAGCACGCTCAGTCGATACCATGTTTTTTGACGACCCGCCGCATCGGAAAAGCGCTCCTGTCCGTAGAGCACGCCAAAGTACAGCAGCATGTAGCTGATCCTCGGCAGACTCTCGCGCAGGGGATATTCGCGGTGCAGGAATACCGTAACGACATTCACCGCGAGAAACGCAAAAAGCAGCAGCATGGAAGGCGAAAAAAGACTCCTGCGGAAGCCCGGCCGGCTCAACACCTGATAGACCAGCAGAAAAGCGCCCCACACAAGAAAGATTTTCATAAATCGTCCCAGATAGAGATTGAGATACGGAACGTCATTTAAGAGCGCTGCCGGCAAAAAGGAAAGGAGAAACGCCGTCCGGTTTCCCGCCGTTTGTTCGATTATTTTTTTTAGTCCGTTCATTCAGGCCTCTCTTTCCGCCGACTATCTGTTGGCCTTTAATTTCGCAAAGTTTTTTGTATTCTTTGATTTGACATGCGAAATCACGCGCCCTTCCAGGCGGGTCAGCCAAACGCTGCGCCAGCGAAGCGGAAGCCACATTACCTTCATGTAAAGCGATCTCGGCCGCCCGTCCCTGAGACAGGCTCTCGTGCGCGGCGAATGAAGAATCTCCCGGATTTGCTCCTTTTGCTCTTTCCTGGACAGGGTGCTGTTTGCACAGACGATGTTTTCGACACAGCCAAAAAGACGCTCGACATAGCGGCGCGCGATCATTTCGCGGCTCGGCTCGTCGTCAATGCCCCAATGGCGGTACAGATTCTGCATCCACTGGTCTTCCTCGACTCGTTTTTCGTAAACGCCGGGGCGGTACTTGCTCGTCTCACTCTCCGCGCGCGCACGCATAAAGTGATAGTACGCCTTCGCGGTCACGCCGACCCGTGCGGCGTCGTAGATCGTATCCATGACAAACGGGAAATCGTCCCAAAACGTCGCGCGAAAACGGATATTATGCTCGTCGACGTACGATTTCAGAAACAGCTTATTCCACGGCGTATACAGGAGATTGTTGTCGAAAAGCGCGTAGGCGGCCTTGTGAAACGCCTCCGCCGATTCGTAAATCACCGAGGGCTGGGATTTTACCTCCGTCAGGTAATTCGACTCGTCGTAATAGGTATCGATATAAAACCCGGAGATGAGAAGCTCCAGGCCGTGCTCCTCCGACAGGCGCACCATATCCTCGAGCATTGTCGGCTCCACCCAGTCGTCCGAATCCATAAAGTAATAATATTTTCCCTTCGCGTGCGGCATGGCGTAGTTTCGCGCACTCGGCGCGCCGCCGTTCTCCTTATGGAACACGGTAATGCGCGGATCCTTCGCCGCATACTCATCGCAGATCTCGCCGCTCCGATCCTTCGTCCCGTCATCGACCGCAAGCAGCTCCCAGTCCCGGAAGGTTTGGTTCTGCAGGCTTTCAATGGACTTTCCGACGTATTTTTCTACGCCGTAGACCGGCATAATGATTGATACAATAGGCGTCATCTTTTACTCCTCGCCAAACACGCGATCCGCTAAAGCCAAAGCCGAGGCGACGACCTGATCCATGTTGTAGTATTTGTATTCCGCCAGACGGCCGCCGAACAATACGTTAGTCTCCGCTTCCGCCAGCGCACGGTACTTTTCATAGACTGCCTGATTTTTGTCGTCGTTGACCGGATAATACGGCTCGTCGCCCGGCTGCCATTCCATCGAGTACTCTCTCGTAATGACCGTCTTAGGCTGACTGCCGAAGGTAAAGTGCTTGTGCTCGATGATGCGCGTGTAGGGGGTCTGCGCGTCCGTGTAATTGACGACGGCATTGCCCTGATAATTTTCCGTCTCCAGCACCTCGGTTTCAAAGCGAAGCGAGCGATACTCCAGATGCCCGAAACGGTAACCGTAGTAGGCGTCGATGGGGCCCGTGTACAGAACCTGCTCCGCCTCGGCGTCCAGCTCCTCCTTATGTACAAAGTAATCGGTGTTTAACCGAACCTCAACGCCCTCCAGCAGTCGCTCGACCAAGGCGTCGTAGCCTTCGTTCGGAATACCCTGATACAGATCGTTGAAGTAATTGTTGTCAAAGGTAAAGCGAACCGGCAGGCGCTGAATGATAAAGGCCGGAAGCTCGCTGCATCTGCGTCCCCACTGCTTTTCGGTATAGCCCTCGATCAGCTTTTCATAGATATCGCGTCCGACGAGGCGGATCGCCTGCTCTTCGAGATTCTTCGGCGTCGCCACGCCCTCCGCCTGCTGGCGCGCAATCATCTCCTGCGCCTCCTGCGGCGTGCGCGTGCCCCACATCTGATAGAACGTGTTCATGTTGAACGGCAGATTGTACAGCTCGCCCTTGAAGTTGGCGATCGGTGCGTTCGTGTAGCGGTTAAACGTCACAAACCGATTGACGTAGTCCCAGACGCGGGCATTGCTCGTGTGAAAAATATGCGCGCCGTATACGTGCACATCGATATCTTCGATTTTTTTTGTGTGGATGTGTCCCGCCACATGGTCGTCCTTGTCGATCACCAGACATTTCTTTCCATGCTTCGTCGCAATATTGGCAAAGGTCGCGCCGAAAATCCCGGCGCCGACAATCAGATAATCGTATTTCATCCTGTTCTCCTTCGCGAAAATTCGCATTTCCGTTTTCATCGACGCCGGGCAAAAATGAGCCCACGTCCTCAGTGTGCATTCAGTATATCATATTTGCCCGAAGGCGTGCCATGCGCCGGGCGTTCCTATTCCTCGCCCGCTGTGTTATGATGAACCAAAACGATTTCTGTTCGTCGTTCACTCTGTTCGCCGTACACATTATTTAAGGAGATATCATCGCCATGAACCGGGAGCTGCTCATTTCCATTATCGTTCCGGCCTACAATGCCGAAACCGTACTGCCGCGCTGTCTGAAAAGTCTTTTGGATCAGACATATCAAAACCTTCAGATCCTCGTCGTAAACGACGGCTCCTCGGACGACACGCTGCGCGTCGCTCAGGAGTGGGCGGCTAAGGACGCGCGCATCAACGCCCTGTCCAATCCCGGAAATATCGGCGCCAGCGCTACCCGAAATCGCGCGCTCCGGCTCGTCGAGGGAAGCTATGTCATGTTTGTCGACTCCGACGACTTTATTGAGCCGTGGCTCGTCGAGGAGGCGGTCCGACGCCTCTCGGAAAGGCCCGCTGACTCTCTGGTCTTCGGCTTCACCGAGGATTACTTCGACGAACACGGTCAATACGTATACAGCGAAAAAATCGAGTTCCCCGAATATCGCCGCTTTGAAAAGGACGAGATGCGCCGCTACGTCATCGAGCTCGAAAAAATGACGATGTACGGTTATACCTGCGACAAGCTCTTTCGCATCGCCAAAATCCGCGAAGAAAACATTCAATATCCATCGCTTCCTCTGGCAGAGGATTTCTTTTTTAACGTCGACTACTTTCAGAACGCCGAGAGCATGATTCTGATTCCCGGTGCGCCCTACCACTACCAAAAGAAGCTGAACAACAGTCTGACCAATCAGTTTGTCGCCGAGTACTATCCGCTGCACGTCCGGCGCGTGCTCACCCTTTGGCAGCAGCATGAAGCCTGGGGCATTCTGACGCCCGAGGTACAACGGGATTTGGCCAATATCTATGCGCGCTATCTGGTTTCCGCATTGCAGCGCAACTGTGACGCCAGAGCGAACATGACGCGCCGCGACCGGCGTGCATTTCTTCAGGAGGTGTACGCGAGCGAGCCCTTCCAACGGCTCATGCCGCACGCACATTCCGACAGCCGGGCACTTCGCCTCTTTATCCGTCAATTCCGGAGAAAAAATCTGTCCCTGACGCTGTTCCTCGGACATCTCGTCTATCTCGTCCGGCAAAAGGCGCCGATTCTCTTCGGCAAAATGAAAAAAAATCGCTGATTCTCCCCGATTGATCTCCATGAGGTATTCTATGACAACAAAACGAGTGGTTTATTTAGACATCCTGAACGTGG
>JAEXCD010000068.1 GCA_023393715.1 Bacillota bacterium | reverse complement strand
GTGGAAGAGGTGATTCAATATGGCCATTGTTAAAATGTCCAAGTTTCGTCTCACCGTCTTCGACCAGGAGGAGGAACCGCTGCTTCGAGAGCTTCAGGCTTTTGACATCGTACACTTTAACGATCTGAAAAAGGAGGCGACGATTCAGGAGGAAGGCCTGCATCCGGAGGATATCGGGGTAGCCGAAAGTGACATCGAGGAAAAGCTGGAACGGGTGTCACAGGCGATTTCGCTGCTGGAGCCATATGAATCGTTGAAAAAGGGCGCGGCAAAGACAAGCACATCGGTCACGTACCGGGAACTGGTGCAGGCGAAGGCGGATCGGGAGCGTGAAAATCAGATTCGCCTGATTCGCGATCAGGCGTCAAAGATCCGGCAGATCGAGGAGCAAGTTCGGGCGGCGGATGATAAGAAATCCGAACTGAGTCACTGGCTGGGTCTGGATTTTCCTTTGGAGAATCTGGCGAAAACGACGACGGTTCAGGTACGCACGGGCTCGATTCCGAAGAAGTGGGCTGAGGAATTCAAAAAGCAGGTCGCTCTGCAGACGACCGGAACCTATGTGGAGTATGTCAGCGCCGACGCCATGAATCAATACATACTATTGATTGACAATGGAACGGATGCGGCTTTGAGCGAGCTGCTCCGCGATTCCGGGTTTGTAGCGATCCCGCTTTCGGGGGAACGGTCAGCGGCCGGACAGATCGAGGAGCTCGCGGAGCAGCAGAATCGGCTTCGAGACGCCCTGGCGAATGCGAAAACGGCGATGAGTGAATTGGCGCAGCGCTGCCTGATGCCGCTTCGGCTGGAATTCGAGCGGCTGTCAAACCAGAGAAAACGCATTCAGGCGCGTGAGAATTTTTTGAGCACGCAGTATTTGCGCTTTTTGGAGGGCTATGTTCCGACGGAATCAGAGACGGCGTTCCGGGAGGCGGTGCAGCGCGGCATCGCGAGCGGCGTGTATGAGCTGGAGCTGCATCCGGCGGACAAGTACGACGAGGATACGCCGATTATGCTGAAAAACGGAGCGGTCGTTCGCCCGTTTGAGTCGATCGTCGAGACCTATTCGCTCCCCAAGTACAGTGAAGCAGATCCGACGCCGCTGATGGTGCCGTGGTATCTTCTGTTCTTCGGCTTGATGGTAGGGGATTTTGGCTACGGCCTCGTCCTGTTTTTCGGGACGCTGATCGGCTTAAAGACGCTGCCTCTGAAGGAGAGCATGGCCAACATGTTCCGTTTCTTTTTCCTCTTGAGCATTCCGACGATGCTCGCCGGACTGGCCTTCGGTTCCTTCTTCGGAGGACTGATTCCGCTGCCGTCGCTGATCGATCCGACCAAGAACTACATGCCGATGATTATCTTTTCCGTGGTGATCGGATTGGTAAACGTTGTTGCGGGGCTCGGCATCAAGGCGTGGATGAATCTCCGGGACAGGAAGCCGTTGGATGCGGTGTATGATGTGTTGTTCTGGTACATGGCGCTGCTCGGAGCAATCGTGTTCGGCGGAGGCGGGATGCTCGGATTTCCGGCCATCGTATCGCAGATTGCCATGGTCGTCATGGTTCTCGGCATGGTGGGAATTGTGCTGTTTTCGGCGCGCGAGAACAAGGGCTTTACGCGGTACACCTGGGGGCTGTACAACCTGTACGGCATTACCTCCTACGTCGGCGATCTCGTAAGCTATACGCGTATCGCGGCGCTGATGCTGTCCGGCGCATTTATCGGCTATGCGGTGAATCTGATTTCACAGATGCTCTTCGGAGCGGGAATCGGCGGTTCGATCGGCGGCATACTGGTGTTGGTCGTATTTCACGCCTTTAATCTGTTCCTCAGCGGACTGTCGGGCTACGTACACTCCATGAGGCTGATTTATGTCGAGTTTTTTGGGAAGTTCTACGAAGGCGGCGGCGTGCCGTTCAGCAGATTTCGTTCCGAATCAAAATATGTAGAGGTCAAGTAGGAACCGAGGTTCCGAAAAGGTGCAAAATTTTAAGGAGGATAAAATGGGCGAATTTTTAGCGGGCAATGGCGGACTGATCTTTGGCGTATTGGGCGCGGCGATCGCCGTCGTATTGGCGGGCATCGGATCGGCAAAGGGCGTTGGTATGGTCGGGCAGGCCGCTGCGGCGCTCGTTATCGACGAACCGCAAAAGTTTGGTAAATCGCTTGTGCTGCAGCTGCTGCCGGGAACGCAGGGTCTGTACGGCTTCGTCATCGGACTTTTGGCGATGGGACGCATCACGGCGGGCATGACGACCGTTCAGGGGCTGGTTCTTTTGATGGCCTGTCTGCCGGTCGGCGTGGTCGGTCTGTGGTCGGCTATGGAGCAGGGCAAGGTCGCTTATGCGGGCATCAATATTCTGGCGAAAAATGAATCCCAGTCGACGAAGGGCATCATCTACGCCGTCATGGTCGAAACCTATGCTATTTTGGCGTTTGTCAGCTCGCTGCTGTTCATGAACATCGTCGCCCTCGTCTGAGAGCGAGCCAGCGAGGAGGGCGATATGTCAAATTTGGAGAATATTACAAAAAAGATCCTTGACGATGCCAGTCTCGAAGCGGAACAGATTCTTTCCAAAGCGAAGGCGCAGGGGCAGGAGCTGATCGACGGCTCGTGTCACGCCGCGCAGCGCGATGCGGAGAAAACCGTTGAAAAAGCACGTTTGGAGAGCGCCCTGATTGAAGACCGGGTTCGTACCGGCGCGCAGAGAGAGGCTCGGGACCGCGTGCTTGCGGCAAAACAGAGTGTGGCGGACCGCGCTTTTGTTTTGGCAAAGGAAGCCTTGAAGAATCTGCCGCAGGAACGCTACGCGGCGGTGATCGATCGCTATTTTGCGGAAAATCCGGTGACGCAGAAGCTGATTCTGGAGCTGCCGGAGGGGCGGACGTACCAGCCTGCGAGCGATCAGGTTCAGGTGGTGCACAGCGGTGAGCTGAAAAGCGGCTTTCGTTTGATTCGAGGCGGCGTCCGCACGAATTACGATTTTGAGACACTGGTCGATTATGTTCGGGATTCGCTTGAGGCAGAGGTCGTTCACATTGTGTCCGAAAGGTAGGATGCGATGAAAAAAGATGATTTTTTATTCAGCTCGATGCGCGTACGGTTGTTTGAGAAGCAGCTGCTGACGCAGGCGGTCTGGAATCGCCTGATCGAGGCGGCTGATCTCGAAGCGGCGCTGCGGGCGCTGTTGGAGACGCGCTATTCTGATTCGGTGCACCAGCTGGCGCATCCGGAGGATTTTGAAGAAATCCTTACCAGAGAGCAGAGAAGGCAGTCGTCCATGGTACACGAGATTTCCCGCCACGCGCCCATTGAGCGGATGGCGCACCTGAGATACGATTATCACAATCTCAAGGTGCTGACCAAGGCCGTTCTGGACGGTGAGGAGCGTGAGGAGCTGCTGTTTCCGTTCGGCTCTCTCTACCTTCCCGAGGTACAGGACTGGCTGCGCAACCCAATGCACAATCCCAAAAAGACGGTTTTGGAGCGGGCGGTTGAGGCGGCCCGCGTCGATTATGCGGAAAAGGGAGACGCTCAGTCCCTGGATATGCTGTTGGACTATGCGTATTTCGAAGATATGATCCAGCTCGCCAGGGAGATCGGCGGCCGTTTCTTTGACAAATACTGTAAGGATCTGGCGGACTTCAGCAACGTGGCGACGGTGCTCCGTGCGAAGCGGCAGGGGCAGAATGTACCGCTGCTCAATCAGGCCCTCGTACCGGGCGGGCGCATCCGGCGTGAAGCGCTGATGCTGTTTTACCGGAAGGACTCGGAGGCGTTGATTGAGCTGCTCAAGGACAGCCGCTGTCCGCAGGCGTTGATCGAGGCGTACGAGGCCTATGTCGAGGATGACAGCATCACGGCCTTTGAACGCGCGCGCGAAGCGCATGCGCTGACGCTCGCTGAGGAGGGTCTGTCGGCACTTTACGGTCCGGAGGTCGTCTTCGGCTATGTGGTGCGCGTGGAGACGGAAATCCAGAATCTGCGCATCATTTTGAATGCGAAGCGCGCCGGAATCAGTGCGTCGGCAATTCGGGAAAGGATGCGTGAGGCTCATGTATAAGGTAGCGGTTGTAGGGGATAAGAGCTCCGTTCTCGCTTTTCGCGCTCTGGGCGTCGATGTGTTTTCGCCGATTACCGCAATGGAAGTGCGCAACACCGTCGACGATTTGGCGCGGCGCGGCTACGGCGTGATCTATATCACGGAGCAGCTCGCCAGCGAAATCCCGGAGACGCTGGAACAGTACAAGACGAAACCGGTTCCTGCCGTGATTCTGATCCCGAACAGCAAGGGGACGTTGAATCTGGGCATGAAGGAGATTTCGAGCAATGTCGAAAAGGCGGTCGGCGTCGACATTTTCTAAGATGGGAGGACTCCATTGAAAGAAGGAATTATTACAAAGGTATCCGGTCCTCTGGTCGAAGCGAAGGGCATGGAGGAGGCAAACATCCATGACGTCGTGGAGGTATCGGCCAATAAGCTGATCGGGGAAATTATTGAAATGAGGAAGGACGTCGCGTCCATCCAGGTATACGAGGAGACGACGGGCGTCGGTCCGGGCGAGCCGGTGGTGTCGACGGGGCTGCCGCTTTCGGTCGAGCTGGGGCCGGGACTGATCGGCCAGATTTATGATGGCGTTCAGCGCCCGCTCGACGTGTTGTCGGTGCGTTCGGGCGACTTTCTGGTAAAGGGCATTACGGCGCCGGCGCTCGACCGCGAAAAGAAATGGGAGTTTACCGCGACGGCATCCGTCGGCGACGTCGTCACTGCCGGAGACGTGCTGGGCACGGTTCAGGAAACCGAGGTCGTGCTGCATAAGATCATGGTGCCGCCGGGTATGCAGGGAACGGTCCGAACGATTGCCTCCGGCAGCTACACCGTCGAAGAGGTCGTCGCGGTTCTGGCGGACGAGCAGGGCGCGGAGCATTCGATTGCGATGCTGCAAAAGTGGCCGGTTCGTACCGGAAGACCGCACAACGGGAAAAAGAAGCCGGAGCGGCCGCTGATTACGGGGCAGCGCGTCGTCGATACGTTCTTTCCCGTCGCCAAGGGCGGTACGGCAGCGATTCCGGGGCCATTCGGCTCGGGCAAGACGGTGATTCAGCATCAGCTGGCAAAGTGGGCAGATGCGGAGGTCGTCATCTACGTCGGCTGCGGCGAGCGCGGCAACGAGATGACGGATGTTCTGAACGAGTTCCCGGAGATCATCGACCCGAACACCGGAAAGAGCCTGATGCAGAAGGTCGTGCTCATCGCGAACACATCGAACATGCCGGTGGCAGCGCGCGAAGCATCGATCTATACGGGCATTACGCTGGCGGAATACTACCGCGACATGGGGTACTCCGTGGCGATCATGGCGGATTCCACATCGCGTTGGGCGGAGGCGCTTCGTGAAATGAGCGGCCGATTGGAGGAGATGCCCGGCGATGAAGGATATCCCGCATATCTGGCGTCGCGTATTGCAGGCTTTTATGAGCGCACGGGCGTCGTTACCTGCCTAGGCAGCGACGGCCGGGAGGGCTCGCTCACAGCCATCGGAGCGGTATCCCCTCCGGGCGGAGATATGTCCGAGCCGGTTACGCAGTCGACCCTGCGCATCGTAAAGGTGTTCTGGGGACTGGACTACGATCTGTCCTATGCGCGTCATTTCCCAGCCATCAACTGGCTGAAGAGCTATTCGCTGTACCAGACGACGATGGATCAGTATTTCGACAGGCAGGTCTCGCCGACCTTCTCGAAGCACCGCCGCGAGGCGATGGCGCTTTTGACGGAGGAGGCGAATCTGCAGGAAATCGTCCGTCTGGTCGGGCAGGATTCTCTTTCGCCGAAGGATCAGCTGACGCTGTTTACGGCGAAGTCGATTCGCGAGGATTTTCTGCAGCAAAATGCCTTTGACGACGTCGATACCTATTGCTCGCAGGCGAAGCAGGGCGAGATGCTGTCGGTTATTCTGGCCTTCCACGATCAGGCGAACGAGGCGCTGGAAAAAGGCGTATATCTGCGCGAGATCGAAAACATGGCCGTGCGTGCGCAAATCACGAGGCTGCGCCTGATTCCCGAGGAGGAGCTGAGCCGCATCGAGGGCATTCGCTCCGCGATGAAGGAGGAGTTTGCCGCTCTGATAGCGCAGCGGGAGGTGCATAATGCTTAAAGAATACCAAACCATACAGGAAATCGCCGGCCCGATCATGATGGTTACCGGCGTGGAGGGTGTGAAGTACGAGGAGCTCGTCGACATCCAGATGCAGAACGGACAGCGCCGCCGCGGCAAGGTGCTCGAGGTTGGAGAGGGTTCGACGCTGGTGCAGCTGTTCGAGGGCTCGGAAGGCATCAACATGAGGGATTCGTCCGTTCGCTTTCTGGGACACCCGCAGGAGCTCGGCGTATCGGGCGACATGATCGGACGCGTGTTCGACGGCATGGGCAATCCCATCGACAAGGGGCCGAAAATTCTTCCGGAGAAGCGGCTCGACATCAACGGTTCGGCCATAAATCCCTACTCGCGCCTGTATCCCTCCGAATTTATCCAGACCGGTATTTCGGCAATCGACGGCCTGAACACGCTGGTTCGAGGGCAGAAGCTGCCGATCTTTTCGGGCAACGGCCTGCCGCACAATCAGCTGGCGGCGCAGATCGCCCGGCAGGCCCGTGTTCGCGGCACGGATGAAAAGTTTGCGGTCGTGTTCGGCGCCATGGGCATCACCTTTGAAGAAGCGCAGTTTTTCATCAATGACTTTACGGAATCCGGCGCGATCAACCGCGCAGTGCTGTTCATGAATCTGGCCAATGATCCGACGATTGAGCGTATTTCGACGCCGCGCATTGCGCTGACGGCGGCGGAGTATCTGGCGTTTGAGAAGGGGATGCACGTTTTGGTCATTCTGACGGATATGACGAACTACGCCGAGGCGCTCCGCGAGGTTTCCGCAGCGCGAAAAGAGGTTCCGGGGCGCCGTGGCTATCCGGGCTATCTCTACACCGATCTCTCGCAGCTCTATGAGCGCGCAGGCCGAATTAAAGGGCGCGCGGGCTCGATCACACAGCTGCCGATTCTGTCGATGCCGGAGGATGATATCACGCACCCCATTCCGGATCTGACGGGGTATATCACCGAGGGGCAGATCATCCTTTCGCGTGATATCTACAACCGCGGCATCAATCCGCCGATCAACATCCTTCCGTCGCTGTCGCGCTTGAAGGACAAGGGGATCGGCGAGGGAAAAACGCGCGAGGATCACTCGGCGACGATGAACCAGATCTATGCGGCGGTCGCGCGCGGCCGAGAGGCCAAGGAGCTGTCGACGATTTTGGGCGAATCGGCGTTGTCCGATGCGGATATTGCCTTCGCGCATTTTTCGGACGCGTTTGACGAGCGTTATGTCAACCAGGGCTTCTATACCGACCGTTCGATTGAGGAGACGCTGGACCTCGGCTGGGAGCTGCTGCGGCTTCTGCCGAGAGAGGAGCTGAAGCGCATTAAGGATCAGATGATCGAGAAGTACCTTGGACCGGAGGAATCCCAGACGGAAGATGAGGTGCGGTAATGGCTCGGCTCAATGTAAATCCGACGCGCATGGTGTACGCCAATCTGAAGGCGCGATTGGCGACGTCCAAGCGCGGTCACAAGCTGCTCAAGGACAAGCAGGATGAGTTGATGCGCCGGTTCATCGCTCTGGCCCGCCAGAACCGCACGCTGCGCGCGGAGGTCGAGGAGGCGCTCAGGCGTTCCTTTCAGGCGTTTTCCATGGCAAGCGCGGTAATGAGCCCGGAGATGCTCGAAAATGCCGTGAGCTCCTCAAAGCAGCAAATCGAGGTCGAGGTCACGACGACAAATGTCATGAGCGTCCGCGTGCCGGATTTTCGCTTTCAGAGAAGCGGCGTCGACGGCAGCGGCGAAGGGTCGGTCTATTCCTACGGCTTTGTGCAGACGTCCGGAGAACTGGATGAGGCGCTGAGCGGGCTGAACGAGGTGATGGATCGCCTGCTCGAGCTGACGCAGATCGAGAAGAGCTGCCAGCTGATGGCCGAAGAGATCGAGTCGACGAGACGCCGCGTCAACGCGCTGGAATACCGCACGATTCCCGATCTCGAAGAGACGATTAAGTACATCCGCATGAAGCTGGACGAAAACGACCGCGCGACGATTACGCGCCTGCTCAAGGTGAAGGATATCATTTCCAAGGATCGGGCAGAACAGGCACAGATACTTGCAAAATAGCGCTGCGGCGCGTGCGGGCTTCGCCGCTGTGCAAGGCAGTAAAATGAGAGAATTCAGGCAGGGCAGCACCGGAATCGGTGCTGCTTTGCTATGCCCGTAAAAAAACTGCTATAATATACGAAGAAGCCGCAGAAGAGGTAAATCGATTTCGAAGAGGAGATGACGATGCACAGGGAAGTACAGGAATGGGTTCGGGCCGCGCTCAGCCATCGCTCGATCCGGGAGTTTACGGGCGATCCGGTTTCGGACGAGGATATTGCGTTGCTCCGGGAGGTCGCAGCACGGACGGCGTCGTCGATGGGGCTGCAGCAGGCGTCGATCGTTCGCGTAACGGATCCGGAAAAAAAGCGGCAGATCACGGAAGTCGCCGGACAGGAATACGTCGCGCGTGCACCGGAGCTTTGGATCTATCTGGTCGATATCTATCGGAATACACAGATCGCATCGGAAAAGGGGCTGGAAACGAGTGCCGCGCTTGGCATGGATTATTTCTTTCAGGGCTTTACGGATGCGGCGCTCATGGCACAAAATGTCAATTCGGCGATTGAGGCGCTCGGTATGGGCGCGGTCTTTATCGGCAATATTTTGAATGATCCGATGCGCATCGTTGAGATTCTGGAGCTGCCCGCGGGAACCTTTCCCGTCGTGGGACAGCTTTTCGGGCATCCCAATCAGCAGCCCGATCGAAAGCCGCGCATGCCGATGCAGTTTCGCTTTTTCGAAAACCGGTATCAGCGCCCCGACAGCTATACCGCAGCGCTGCAGGATTATGACCGGGAGATGAACCAATACTATGATCTGCGCAACGCGAACCGGCGCGTCGATACCTTTACGGATCAGGTGGTCAAACGCCTGAGCGGTGAAAATGAGATGCGGCAGCGCATGCTGGACTGGATTGAGGAGAACGGCTTTTTGCTTCGGCGGGAGGCCGATCGGGAGGGCGAACAGGAAGGATGAGGTATGGAGAAGGAAAAGGCCCTTGGGGAGCGTCTTTCTCGTTTTCGAAGCAGGGAAATCGGGCTGATCGGCGAGCGCATCTGGCGAAAATATGCCGTTCTCGTGCCGATCGTCGACACGAAGGAAGGCCCCTGCATTTTATTTGAACGGCGGTCGCACAGACTGCGCAAGCAGCCGGGTGAGGTCAGCTTTCCGGGAGGCGCCATCGAGGGCGCGGAAAGCGCGGAGGAGGCGGCCGTTCGCGAAACCTGTGAGGAGCTTTTGATTTCGCGAAGACAAATCGAGGTATACGGCGCGGGCGACATTTTTCTGTCCCCGGGCAATCGGCGGATCGATCCGTTTCTGGGCAGGCTTACGGATTACCGCGGCGAATACAGCACGGATGAAGTAGCCTACACCTTTTTGGCGCCGATTGCCGAGCTCCGGCAGATTACGCCGGAGGTGTACCGCAATCGCATCAATCAGCTGGCGGACGAGACGCTGCCGTTTGACAGTATTCCGCGCGGACGGGACTATCAGTGGGAGAGTGGAGAATCGATTCTTTTGTTTTACCGCTGGCGCAAGGAAATTATCTGGGGCATTACTGCGCGCATTTTGCAATCCAGTCTCGAGCTGATCGACGAGTATCGCTTACTGGAGCCGTAATGCGATGGGATCGCGTTCGGTCATTCGCGATGATTGCCTTTTGATAGATCAAGGAAAGGGGTGAGAAAACTGAAGCTGAAAATTTTCTCCTTTATTGATGAGGTCATTGAATACAAGCACGAGCTGCGATTCGAGATCGATGCGACGAAACGGAGCATCGACGCGCTTTTTCTCTCAATGTTCCAGGAAAATGAACGTTTTATCAACTACACCTCGCGCATCAAGGAAGACGACAGTCTGAAGGAAAAGATCATACGGCAGAACTATGCAAAGCGGTTCGATACGCCGGCACAGATGTTTGACTGTATGTCGGATATCATCGGATGCCGGTTGGAATGCCGATTTATCGACGACGAGCACGCGCTGTACGAGCAGCTGTTTCGTTATTTTTCCATCCCTTCCACCGAAGGATACTACCGCGCGGATCGCGATCCCCGCATTGAGCTGAAGCTGTCGGAAAAACAGCCGCTCATTCAGAAGAACGGCTTCCACAGCTACCGGATCGACGGGCGATTTTTGGGCAATCGGGTGCTGAATTTTGAACTGCAGATCAAGTCGATCGTCAATTTGTTTTGGAACGAGATTGACCATAAGATTCTCTACAAAAACTACAATTACGTGGTCTCGGAGACGTTTGTCCGCGAAATCATGAATTCGATCAAGGGGAATCTATCGGTGATCGACAAGCAGCTGCAGATGGTATACGACCACTTAAAAAATCTGGAGAGCGTGGGGCTTACGGCGACACAGGCACAGCTGCGCACGATGGTGGGACGTCTGCTCCAGGACGCCTTTATCGTTCGCCTGCGCGAAGAGGATGGACTGATCGTCGATTTTCGAAAGCCCATGGATCTCATCACCGACTATCTCTTTGCCAAGGTTCGTTACGAATCCAGAGAGAGCTTTGCGGTAGAATTTGTGCGGCTAATGGACAGCGCGCTCAGCCTGGACTATCAGGCGCTGCAGTTTGGCGAGATGATTCTCTTTTCCGAGCCGCCGCATTATCACAATGAGGAGACGGCAAAGATCGGCCGGTGTCTCGAAGAGGAGATGAACAGCGGTCTGCCGTGGAATATTATCGTGCGCATCGTTTTTTCGCTCCACCCGGAGGTCGATCGGCAGACGGAATTCCGCACATTTGTCGACTATCTGTATTTTCGTGTCATTCAGGTAATCCGTGAGGTGCTGAGCGAATATCCGCTGTCCAAAAAAGAGCAGGATCGCCTGGCGGACGAGCTGTCGGAGCTGGCGATCGAGGCGATGATCGGCGATTTTCAGCCCGTCTATTTCATCGAGGAGGGGATTGAGTGGATTCGCGAGCGCCTGCGCATGGAAATCGACTGGTGGCAGAGCGGAGAGCAGACGAAGGAGAATGGCTGGGCTCATTTCACGGAGTATCTGAGGGAAGAGCTGCCGGGAGGAAGAAAAAATGAAGCTTTCGATTGACAATACAACCGTAGTGACGATGAACGCCGAACGGCAGATCCTGACGGAAGCGAGTGTTCTGATCGAGGATGACCGGATCGTCGCGATCACCGGCGCGCCGTCGGCGCATGCGGACCGGCACATCGACGGCCGCGGCCAGGTACTGATGCCGGGACTGATCAACTGTCACACGCACTGTGCGATGAGCCTGCTGCGCAATTACGGAAATGACGTGAACCTTCAGTCGTGGCTGGGAGATTATATCTGGCCGGTCGAGGCTCATTTGACCGCCGGGGATATCGCCGTCGGGGCGAAGCTGAACATCGCGGAGATGCTTCGCACCGGTACGACATGCTTTGTCGATATGTATTATGAGATGGACAAGGTGGCGGAGGTCGTGGAAGAAACCGGCATCCGCGCACTTCTGACGCGCGGCATGACCGGCCCGGACGATGGAACGCGCATTCGCGAGCAGCGGGCGCTGTACCGCGACTGGCACGGAAGGGCGAATGACCGAATCCGCGTCATGATCGGACCGCACGCGATTTATACCAACGATCTCACGTCGCTGCGCGAACAGCGGGCGCTCGGACAGGAGCTGGGCTGCGGCTTTCACATTCATCTTTCGGAAACGAAGAAGGAGGTGGAGGACAGCTACGCGCAGTATGGGAAGAGCCCCATCGGCCTCGTCGATGAAATCGGCATGCTCGACGAGCGAACCATTGCGGCGCACTGCGTATGGCTCGACGAGGAGGACATCCGCCTGCTGGCTGCGCGGCGGGTAAACTGCTGCTATAATCCGGCGAGCAACCTCAAGCTGGCCAGCGGCTTTATGCCGGTGCAGCAGCTTTTGGATGCGGGCGTCAATGTCTGCATCGGTACGGACGGCGCGAGCTCCAACAATCGGCAGGATCTGCTGGCGGACATGCGCCTGGGCTCGCTTGTGGCAAAGGGCGCGACGCTGGATCCGACGAGCGTTCGCGCGCGGACGATGCTGGAGATGGCGACGATCAACGGCGCGCGCGCCATCGGGCGGGAGGATGAACTGGGCAGCGTGGAGGTCGGCAAGAAGGCGGATCTCATCCTGATCGATTTTCGAAATGCACACCATACGCCAAATCCGGATGTCGAAGCGGCTCTGGTTTACTCGACGGACGGCATGGATGTGCGTATGACGATGGTCGACGGACGCATCCTGATGCTGGACGGCGAATTGCTGCATCTGGATCTGACGAAGCTGCGGCAGGATGCCGAGCGCGCCTGGGCGCGGCTTCGGGAGAGCGCAGGGGCACGGGCATGAAAATCGGCGTCGATATCGTCGAAGTGGCGCGAATGGAGAAGCTCCTGCGGCATCCGCACTTTCTGGAAAAGGTCTTTACGGCGGAGGAGCGCGCGCATATCGAGGCGCACCGGCGTTCGCCCGGCGTGATCGCGGGGCTTTTTGCAGCAAAGGAGGCGGTGGCCAAGGCGCTGGGAAGCGGCATCGGACGGCTCGGCTTTCACGATCTGTACGTACTGCACGACGCATCCGGCGCGCCGTCGGTTCGCTTTTCGGCGCGCGGGAAAGCGATGCTGCGCGAAAGGGGGCTGTCCTCGGTGCAGCTGTCGATTTCGCATGAGCGTTTGTTTGCCGTGGCGAGCGCGATCGGTATCGCATCCGATTCCGGGCGGTGCGGGCGGCGGCTGCCGCTTTCGCCGGAGCTGTCGCAGGCCTTGCTGAAGCGGGACGTACACGGCTACAAGTCTCAGTACGGCAGGGTCGCCGTCATCGGGGGTTCCTCGGGGATGGCGGGCTCCGTCTGTCTGGCGGCACAGGCGGCGCTTCGCACGGGAGCGGGACTGGTTTATGCCGTAGTGCCGAAGAGCCTGGCGGATACCGTACAGATCAAGCTGAACGAGGTGATCGTCCGCTCCGTCGAGGATGGCGGCGCGGGACACTTTACGCGCTCCTCGGTGGACGGGGTTCTTCGTGCGGTGCGGGACTGTGACTGCATTGCGGTCGGTCCGGGTCTGGGGCGTGCGCCGGAGCTGGCCGAATGGCTGAGGGCGATTCTTTCGCAGCTCGAGAAGCCGGTGATTGTGGATGCCGATGCACTTTACGCCGCCGCGCGGGATCCGAAGATGCTCTCGCTTTGCGCCGGACGCTGCGCCATTACGCCGCACGAGATGGAGATGAGCCGGCTCACGCAGCTTCCCGTCGAAAAGATTCGCGCAGACCGGCCGGGCGTTGCGATGGGATTTGCTTCGCGGTACAATATTGATGTTATTCTGAAAGGCGCCGGTACGGTGATCACGAACGGCGCGATTTATTATCTGAACAGCACGGGCAATCCGGGCATGGCAACGGCAGGAGCGGGCGATGTGCTGACGGGAATACTGGCTGCGTTTGGCGGATACGGTTACCCGTGGATGCTGGCGCTTCGGCTGGGCTGTTATGTACACGGATTGGCCGGAGATCTGGCCAGAGACGAGAAGGGCGAGAACGGTTTGATCGCAGGAGATCTCATCGAGTTTCTTCCCTACGGACTGAAAATGTTGCAGGAGCATACCGGGGATGAGTACGAGGAATTACCTTACCGTCAATCGGACGGCCATTCGAAATAATTTATTAAAAATCCGCGGATTGTCACCGCGATCTGTATGCTACGGCGTGGTTAAGGCGAATGCGTACGGTCTTGGCGCCGCAAAGGTGGCTGCGTTTTTGGAGCGCGACGTCGACGGCTTCTGCGTCGCAACGCCCGAGGAGGCGATGGAGCTTCGCGCGGCAGGCATTGAGCGGCCCGTTTTATGCCTCGGCTTTGTGGGGGAGGAATGGATCGCGGAATTTATCGAAAAACGGATTCGTCCGAGCGTCTACACGGTGGCACTCGCTGAAAAATTTGAGGAATATGCCGGCCGTCTCGGGCGCATCCATCCCATACACATCGCCTTTGATACCGGCCATCACCGCATCGGCTTTCGCGCTGAGTCGGCCGATACGCTCGAAGCACTGCAGCGTATTGCCGGGATGGAGCATGTGAAAATTGAGGGAGCGTTCTCGCATTTTGCAACGGCGGATGAGGAGGATGCTTCCTACACCAATCACCAGATTGACTTGTTCCGCGACGTATGTGAACGCGCCGCGCAGAACGGCGTTGATTTGGGCATTCGCCACATCGCCAATGACGCGGGGGTGCTCTGTCATCGGCCGCAGGCGCTGTTCGACGGGATGAGGCTGGGCATCGGCCTGTATGGGGTCGCGCCGTCAGACTATGTCGCGTCGCGCTGCCCGCAGCTGTTCGAGCCGGTGTTTCAGTGGCAGTCAGTGGTCAATAATGTCAAGGTGCTGGAAGCGGGCGAACGGCTCAGCTATGGTTTGACGTGGCAGGCGGAGCACGACTGCGTGATTGCGACGGTACAGGCGGGCTATGCCGACGGCTATCTCCGGCTGCTGTCCAATTGTGCGGACGTCGTCATTCACGGGCGTCGCTGTCCGGTTCGCGGACGCGTCTGTATGGATCAGATGATGGTCGAGGTGCCGGAGGAC
Source organism: Bacillota bacterium (assembly GCA_023393715.1). Classification (GTDB taxonomy): domain Bacteria; phylum Bacillota; class Clostridia; order Tissierellales; family Peptoniphilaceae; genus JAEXCD01. The sequence goes on along the minus strand of JAEXCD010000068.1, from coordinate 14,565 downwards.
GTGTCGGTTTCCATCGGCGATACGGTGTACCTGATCGGCGGAGAAGCGACGGGCGAGCGGGTGACGGTGGAGGAGCTGGCGCGTTTGGCACAGACGATTCCGTATGAGCTGATGACGGGCATTTCCGCCCGCGTCGGACGGCGTTATGAGGATCACGCACCATGCTGAAGGTGAAAAGAGGCGATCTCTTTTTTGCCGATCTCAGTCCGGTCGTCGGGTCGGAGCAGGGGGGCATTCGCCCGGTAGTGATTATCCAAAATGATGTGGGGAACCGATACAGCTCGACGGTTATCGTGGCGGCGATTACCTCACAGACCAATAAAGGACGCCTTCCGACGCATGTCCAGGTAAGCGACCACAGCGATCTGCCGAAAAATTCGGTCGTTTTGTGTGAACAGATTCGAACCATTGACAAACGACGGCTCCGGGAGCGAATCGGCCGTTTTGATGAAAAAAATATGGAGGCAATCGACGCGGCGATCCGTATTTCGGTTGGATTGGGATAGAGGAGCCGTATGCTCCGGCGACGAGCGGGATGTAGTAAGAAAGAGCGCCGGGGAAAGCATGTCAGCATAGTTTGGCATGCTTTCCCCGGCGCTTTTTTAGCGGCGCAATGCCGTATCCGGGCGGCGAAAAATGGATTCGTATCCGTTTGCGCCTTAATTTGAGATAAATTTATATTCTTAGCACGATAAACGGATGAGGGGAATATATGAGTAAAAAAGTTTGTTTTGGGTAATAAAAAGAAAACAAAACGCAAAAATATGGGATTAAACCGTTTAACGAAAAAAGTTAGCCATCAATAAATAAAAAACATAGATGCGAAATACGTTGCGGTTTTGAGTGAAATGCTTTAGAATAATGGAACAGAAATCTGGCAGGAGGAAGAAATTGATGAAAAAAGTTCAACTGGCTGCGGCGCTCTTGGCGCTCGCCATGGCGGTAACGGCGTGTGGTGCTTCGGGCAGCAAGACGTCGGAGGAATCGGCAGCATCGAGCGAGTCGACGTCTGTCAGCGAAACGGCGTCCACGAGCGAGACGGCCTCAAGTGAAGAGGTGAGCACGTCGTCGGAGATCCCGGCAGCGGAGGCACAGGAGATCGTGCTGCATCGTCACTATACTGCGGCGCACGGAGAGCAGAGCTTTGCCCGTGTGGTCGTAGCGATGAGCGGCGAGAAGATTGTCGGCGTTGCGTTGGATGAATTCCAGTACATGGCCGCGGACAGCGCATCGGGCGTGCCGAACAGCGATGCCGATTTCGGCAAGGGCGCCGTCGAGGGCAAGGTTCTGGCCTCAAAGCGCGTCAATACCGAAAGCTACTCTGCATTGATGGCCGAGAAGGCGCAGTCCACGGTGTCCATCGATGCGAACTACGATGCGATTCAGAGCTTTGCGGTTGGCAAGACGGTCGCAGAGCTGGAGAAGGTAATTTCCTCCGCGGAAGCCGGCAAGCCGGTCGAAGCGGTGTCGGGGGCAACTCTGGTCGATACGGTCGGCTATTTGCAGGCCATTGTCGATGCGGCGAAGGACGAGACGATGGCCGCCCGCGGAGTGACGGCCAATCCGGAAAAGCTCGTGCTGACGACGGCGTACGGTGCGCCGCACGGCACAAAGAGCTTTGCTGATGCAGTCGTCGCGCAGGCGGACGGCGTGGTTGCGGCCGCGTCCATCGACGAATTCCAGTACTTTGCAGGAACGGGCGTGCCGAACAGCGATGCGAAGTTTGGCGAAAATTATGCCGATGCCGCGGCGCCGCTCGCGTCGAAGCTGGTGAATTCGGAAGCGTATTCTGCACTGATGACGGAGAAGGCAAAGTCGACGACCTCGATTGCCGACAATTTCACGGCGATCGGCACGTTTGCGGTCGGCAAGACGGCGGCGGAGCTCAGTGAAGTCGTCGCGAAGAACGAAGCGGGCAAGCCGGTGGAGGCCGTCTCGGGAGCGACTCTGGTCGATACCGTCGGTTATCTGCAGCTGGTCGTCGATGCACTGAAGTAAGAAAAAACCACGTTTTCGAAATAAGGCGAAGGGACGTCCCTGCGCCGCATAGAAATCGAATGGAACAGGAGACCTTGCCGTGGGGTGAGGTCTCCTTTCTTTTGGGTATAGGAAGGAACAGTTCGAAGGTCAGGACGAACCACCAGAGAGAATCAGTAAAGCATGGCGCGGCTTGCGGCGAAATATGCTCTGCAGCGAAGGAAAAGAGGGAGACGGATGACACGGCTATTGGTACTCATGAAAAACGGACAGGAAGAGATTGAGGCGCTGACGATGGTGGATCTGCTGCGCCGAGCCGGAGCAGAGGCGCTTCTCGTCAGCTTTGAGCAGACGAAGAAGCTGATCGGTTCGCATCAGATTCATTTCGGCGCAGACCTGCACTATTCGGAGATGCCCGAGGAATACGATGCGATTTATCTGCCGGGAGGACTTCCAGGCGCGAAGACGGCGTCCGGGGATGAACGCATTCTGCAAATTGTTCGCGAAGCGGATCGGACGGGCAAATGGATTATTTCGGTGTGCGCCGGACCTCGGGTACTGGAAGCGGCCGGGATTCTGAGCGGACGGTGCATTACGTGCTATCCGGGCGCAGAGCAGGACACGCCGTCCGCACGGCACAGGGAGGATGTGGTGGTCGTCGACGGAAACCTCATCACCTCGCGCGGCCCCGCCACGGCAATGGCTTTGGCCCTGGAGGTCGTCCGGCAGCTGATGGGAGAGGAAAAATGTGCGGCGCTCGAAAGGGAGCTGCTCATTCCTCAGCTCCGCCGCGCGTGGACGTCCGAGGAAACGCCCTGCGATCGCAGCCGCTGAGCGGATTGCCCGTCTGATCAGTGAGGTGAGTTGCCTAATGACGCCTCATTGCGGTACAATCGCAGAGAAGAAGGGGCGTGAACGCACGTTGCCCATGAGAAACAGATAGAATTACAGGAAAAAGCTTTACTTGATTCCGCTCCGTGCGGCAGACGCACAGAGAGCACATGAATAGGCGCGGATACGACGCAAGAGAAAGGAACCGTTCATGATTACGATTAAAACGGATGAACAAATTGCCGGAATGAAGCGTTCCGGGCGCATTCTGACGAAGACGCATCACGCGATTCGCCGCGTCCTGCGCCCGGGGCTGACGACGCTGCAGCTCGATGCCTTTGCCGAGGCATTCATGCGCTGGAAGGGCGCGATTCCGGCACAGAAGGGCTATGAGGGGTTTCCCTATGCGTTGTGTACGAGCGTCAACGATGAGGTTTGTCACGGCTTCCCCAACGAGCGTCCCCTGGAAGAGGGAGATATTCTGTCGATCGACAATGTCGTAAACTACGAGGGCTATCTGTCTGATTCCTGCTGGAGCTATGCCATCGGCGCCCTCAGTCCGGAGGACCGGCACCTGATGGATGTAACGGAAAAGGCGATGTATCTCGGCATCGAGCAGGCCGTCGTCGGCAATCGGATCGTCGATATCGGCCGCGCGATTCAGCGCTATGTAGAAAGCGAAGGCTTTTCGGTCGTGCGCCATTTTGTCGGGCACGGCATCGGCAGGGAAATGCACGAGGATCCCCAGGTGCCGCACTACGTGACCAAGGAGCGGGGGGCGCGGCTTCGCGAAAACATGGTCATAACGGTCGAGCCGATGATCAACATGGGGACGTGGCAGATTTACCTCGACGACAACGAATGGACGGCGCGCACGGCGGACGGCAGGAAGAGCTGCCAGTTTGAGCACACCTTTGCCATTCGCAAGGACGGGCCGGAAATTCTGACGGATCAGGCGCAGACCAGCCTCGATGAACAGGAGCTCGCCTGGATCGACAGCTACCGTTGGGATCGGAGGAATGGATGAGCAAAAAATGCTGGGTCTTTTCGCTGGATGCGCTGGGCGATATCGATGCGCCTCTTTTTGAAACCCTGCCGGGCTTTCGGCGGATGATGGCGGAGGGCTGCTATCGCCCGCACATGCGAAGCGTGTATCCGACGCTGACCTATCCCGCGCACGCATCGATTATTTCGGGACGTCCGCCGGCGTCGACGGGCATCGTCAACAATCTGCATGTACAGCCGCGGCGGGAGGTACAGGATTGGTATTGGTTCGAGCGCGAAATTCAGGGCGATACGCTCTTTCGCGCGGCGCGGCGCGAAAACAAAAGCGTGGGCGCGCTGCTGTGGCCGGTGAGCGCCGGCGCCAAAATTGCCTATAATCTGTCGGAAATCATTCCGAATCGGTGGTGGCATCACCAGGTGGCGCGCGTGCTCTGCAACAGTACGGCATCGCTCGTCCTGCGATGGGAAAAGAAATACGGCTCGCTGCGCCGCGGCATTCAGGAGCCGTTTTTGGATGATTTCACCGAAGCGTGCGCCTTTGACCTGATCGATCGGCAGGATCCCGATCTGTTGTTCGTCCACTGGGTCGACGTCGATGCGCAAAAGCACGATCACGGGATTCGCTCGAATGAGGTGCAGGATGCGATTCACCGCATCGACGCGCGCATTCAGCGCGTGCTCGACAAGCGTGCGTCGCGGGCGGATCGCGATGAGATTGATATTGTCTTGCTGTCCGATCATTCGCAGATTGATACGCCTCATTTTCTGTATCCTCTGGACGAGCTCGCCCGGGACGGGTGGCTTACGAGATCGGGCAACATTGTGCCGCAGTACCGGGTTTTTCCGCATTCAGCCGGCGGCTCGTGTTATTTTTACGCCGCGGGACACCTCTCCGAGGAGGAAAAAATACGCTTCATGACCTATCTCGAGCGCTGGAGCGAGCGGGAAGAGATCGAGACGGTGTATTCCCGGGAGCAGGCCCGTTCGCTCGGCGCCGATCCAACGTGTCTGGCGATGGCGGAGGCGGCCTCGGGCTATATGTTTTCCTCCTTCTTTGCGGAGACGGAGCAGGCGGGGAAGGAACAAAAGGGTCATGCGGCGAACCACGGCTTTTCACCGGATAAACCGAATTACAACGCCATTTTCATCGCGGCGGGTCCCTCGTTCAAACGGGGCGTTCGCAATGAGGAACGCGGCTCGATTTTGGACATTGCGCCGACGCTGGCGCGCGCGCACCGTCTGCCGCTGGAGGGGGCTGTCGGCAGCGCGATGGAGGATTTCTTAAACGGCTGAGCGGCGAACAAAAAAACGGGGCTTCGGTTCTTTCGAGTCTATAATCTGCCAAAGCGGGTATCAAAGGAGAGAAGTGTTTCGCCGAATGACGGACGCGGCGCAGCACGACAGAATACAGCAGGAGCAGAGAGGGGCAAAGGGATGAACGATTTTATTTTTAATGTTCCGATTAAGGTGTATTTCGGAAAGGATCAGCTGGGTAATTTGGGCGCGGAGCTGGCAAAGCACGGGAAGAGAGTGCTGTTGACCTACGGCGGCGGCTCGATTAAACGAAGCGGACTGTATGACGCAGTCGTCGCGCAGATCCGGGATGCGGGGCTCGAACTGTTCGAGCTTTCGGGCATTGAGCCGAACCCGCGCATCGACTCCGTGCGGAAGGGAGCCGCGCTTTGCAAGGAAGAGGGAATAGACGTCCTGCTTGCCGTGGGCGGCGGCTCGGTCATCGATGCGACAAAGTTCATCGCAGCGGGCGCCTGTGTCGATTTTGATCCGTGGGAATTCTTCTCCGAGCACAAAAAAATCGAAAAGGCGCTGCCGATCGTCACCGTGCTGACCCTGGCGGCGACCGGCTCCGAAATGAATCGCGGCGGTGTGATTTCGAATCCGGACACGAAGGAAAAGCTCGGCTATGCCGGCGTGCCGCTGCTTCCCAGGGCATCGTTCCTCGATCCGACGAATACCTACACCGTCAGCGAGTACCAGACGGCCTGTGGATCGGCCGATATCCTCAGTCACACGATGGAGGTGTATTTCGGTACCGAACCGGGCCTGTATCTCGTCGATTGCTTCATGGAGGGGCTGATGAAAACGGTCATCAAATACGCGCCGATTGCGATGAAGGAGCCGGACAATTACGAAGCGCGCGCCAACCTGATGTGGGCGGCGTCCTGGGCGATCAACGGCTTTATTGCCGCCGGGAAGCGCACGGCGTGGAGCTGCCATCCCATGGAGCACGAGCTGTCGGCCTTTTACGATATGACGCATGGACACGGTCTGGCGATCCTGTCCCCGCGCTGGCTGGAGTACTGCCTCGACGAATCCAATGTTGCGCGCTACGTTTCCTTCGGGGTGAATGTCTTCGGCATCGATCCGACGCTGGAGCCGATGGAAATCGCGCGCCGGAGCATCGACAAGCTGTCGGCCTTCCTGTTCGACACGCTGAAGCTCCAGCGCAGTCTCTCCGACATGGGCATCGACGACCGCGACTTTTCGGAAATGGCGCGGAAAGCCTGCGGCGGAAAAGCGATCTGGGGCTTTAAGCCTCTGCGCCAGGCCGACATCGAAAAGATCTATCGGATGTGCCTGTAAACAGAAAGTGATCTGAATGTGACAAATGATACAAAAACACCGGAATCTCATTTTGAGATTCCGGTGTTTTTTCTATGGACGGCGCATCACGAGAGCTCGGTGGCTCCGGTATAGAGGCGGTAGTACGTTCCTTTTTGCGCCAGAAGCTGCTCGTGTGTGCCGCGCTCGATGATGCGGCCGTGCTCGAGGACGAGGATGACATCGGCGTTTCGGATGGTGGACAGGCGGTGCGCAATGACGAAGACGGTGCGCCCGTACATCAGCGCGTCCATGCCCTGCTGCACAATCGATTCGGTGCGTGTGTCGATGCTCGAGGTCGCTTCATCCAAAATCAGCACCGGCGGATCGGCGATCGCCGCCCGGGCAATAGCCAGGAGCTGGCACTGTCCCTGAGACAATTCGCTGCTGTCCCCGGAAATAACGGTGTCGTAGCCGTTCGGGAGCTGCTGGATGAAGTAATCGGCATGGGCGAGGCGCGCGGCGGCCACCACCTCCCCATCCGTGGCGTTGAGTTTTCCGTACCGGATGTTGTCGGCAATCGTGCCGGTAAACAGGTGCGTATCCTGCAGGACGATGCCGAGGCTTCGCCGGAGATCGGACTTTCGAATTTGGTTGATATCGATGCCGTCGTAGCGGATTTTGCCGGACGGGACGTCGTAGAAGCGGTTGATCAGGTTGGTGATGGTGGTCTTTCCTGCGCCGGTGGAGCCGACAAAGGCGACCTTTTGACCCGGCTCGGCGTAGAGCGAGATGTTGTGCAGGATCGTTTTGCCGGGCTCATAGCCGAAATCGAGATCGTCGAAGCGAACGTCTCCGCGCAGCGGAACAAAGCGGAACGAGCCGTCCTCCTGAGGGACCTTCCACGCCCACAGCCCCGTGCGGCCGTCGCTTTCGATGAGGGCGCCATCCGCTGTCTTGCGCACGTCGCTCAGGGTAATCGCGCCGAGGTCGCTTTCCGGCGCTTCATCGATCAATGTAAAGATGCGTTCGGCGCCAGCCAGCGCCATCAGGATGGAATTGAGCTGCTGGGAAATCTGTGAAAAGGGCATGTCAAAGCTGCGCGTCAGCTGCAGAAAGGTAGCGAGCGTGCCAAGCGTCATCGGCAAAACGCCGGTAACGGCGAGAACGCCGCCCAAAATGGCAGTAAAGACGTAATGCAAATGCCCCAGATTGCCCATGATCGGCATGATGATGTTGGCGAAGGCGTTGGCCTTTGTCGCACTCGTACAGAGCGCTTCGTTTCGCTGCGAAAATGCTTCGCACACCTGCTGCTCATGCGAGAAAACCTTGATGACCTTTTGTCCGCTCAGCATCTCTTCGATATAGCCGTTCAACGCGCCGAGATCCTGCTGCTGCGCTTTGAAGTAGCGTCCGGCACGCCCTCCGATGTGTCGGGTGACGAACAGCATGGCGAAGACATTGGCCAAGGTGATCAGCGTCAGCGGAATGCTCAGCGATACCATGACAATAAAGACCGTGACGATCGTACACAGCGAGGAAAGCCCCTGAGGAATGCTCATGGAGATCATCTGACGAAGCGTATCGGTGTCGTTTGTGTAGAGGCTCATCAGCTCTCCGTGCGAATGCGTGTCGAAATAGTGAATCGACAGGCCCTGCATGTGCGTAAACAGCTCGTCGCGAATGTTTTTGAGGACGCCCTGACCAATGTTGACCATGAGCCGGTTGTAGACGTAGGTACAGAGGACGCCGGCATAGTACAGGCTTCCGTACAGGAGCGTCATACGAACCAGCGGGGCAAAGTCGGTCGATCCGCTCGAGAGCATCGGCGTAATGAAATCATCGATCAGAAAGCGGAGAAAGAGAGACCCGGCCATGCCTGCCAGAGCGCTGATGAGGATGGTGATGACCACGAAAACGAGCTGCAGCCGATAGGGCCCGGTAATATACGCCAAAAGACGCTTTACCGTTTTGCCGAGCGAAGCGGCCGATCGTTTATTCCTGTCCATATAAAGCCGCTCCTTTCATTTGCGATTCGTATACCTCCCGGTAGATCGCGTTGTCCGTGCGAAGATGCTCCGGCGTATCAAAGGCGCTCAGCCTGCCGTTGTCGAGGACGATCACGCGATCGGCGTCCTCGATGGACGAAATGCGCTGCGCAATGATGAGCTTCGTCATTTCGGGGAGCTCCGTGCGGAAGGCTTCCCGGATGGCGGCATCGGTTTTGGTGTCGACGGCGCTCGTGGAATCGTCCAGAATAAAAATTTTGGGCTTTTTCAGAAGGGCGCGGGCGATGCATAGGCGTTGGCGCTGCCCGCCCGAGAAGTTCACGCCGCCCTGTTCGACGTGAGTGTCGTATCCGTCGGGGAGCTCGGCGATAAAGCTGTCTGCCTGTGCCAGACGGCAGGCGGCTTTTATTTCTTCATCGGTTGCGTCCGGATTTCCCCAGCGAAGATTTTCGCGAATGGATCCGGAAAAAAGAAGGTTCTTTTGCAGTACGATGGCAACCTGACCCCGAAGTACGTCGAGGTCGTATTCGCGAACATCGTGGCCGCCGACCGAGACGGATCCGGACAGCACATCGTACAGTCGGGGCAGCAGCTGAATCAGCGAGGATTTTCCGCTGCCCGTTCCGCCGATGATCCCGATGGTTTCGCCCGACTGAATACTCAGGTCGATGCCGCGCAGAACGAGCTTCTCTGCGGTATTCGTATAACCGAAGCAGACGTGATCGAAACGAATCGAGCCGTCCGGCACCTCCATCCGCGCGTTTTCAGGGGAGACCAACGACGGTTTTTCCCGAAGCGCCTCCGAAATGCGCTCGGCGGAGGTCTGTGCGATGATGGTCATGACAAAGACCATCGAAATCATCATCAGGCTGCTCAGAATCTGCATGACATATACCATGAGGCTCATCAGCTCACCGGTCGTCATGATATTGCTCAGGATCATCGGCGCCGCGATCCATGAGATGACGAGAATGACGGTGTATATCGAAAACTGCATGATCGGGGCGGTCCAGGCGACAATCTTTTCCGCGGTGCTGAACTGATCGTAAATGGATTTGGAAACGTGCTCAAATTTATCGATTTCGTGTTCCTGCCGGACATAGGCCTTGACGACGCGCACGGCGGAGACATTCTCGCGGACGGTTTCGTTCAGATGATCATAGGTCTGAAAGACCCTCTCGAAATGCGGGAGCGCCTTGAAAATAATGAGAAACAGTCCGCCGCCGAGCGCCGGAATGGCGACGAGAAAGATCATCGTCAGGCGCGCGTTGATGCGCGACACCATAAACAATGAGAAAAGCATCATCAACGGCGCGCGGATGAGAATGCGGATGATCATCTGATAGGCATTCTGCACATTGCTGACGTCCGTGGTCAGACGCGTGACGAGTCCGGAGGCCGAAAATCGGTCGATGTTTGCAAAGGAAAAGCTCTGGACGCGTTCAAAAATATCCTTGCGCAGATTTTTGGCAAAGCCGCTGGATGCGCGTGCGGCATACCATCCGGATAGAATGCCGAACAGGAGCGAAAAGAGGGCACAGACGAGCAGGAGCGCGCCGTAGCGCAGCGTGACGTCCAGGCGTCCCAGCTCAATGCCGAAGTCGACGAGCCGGGCCATGAAAAAGGGAATGAGAATTTCGAGAATGACCTCCAGCGTGACGCAAAGCGGCGCGAGAAAAGATTCTCGCCGATATTCCCGAACGGAATGTAATAATGTGCGAATCATAATGTTCCTTTCTATCGGTCGGTCAGGAAAGATTCTGAGCCATGATCTCGAGGATGCGGCGCAGCTCGGCGAGCTCCTGTTCTGACAGGCCTGCGGTTGCCTGACGCTCAAGCTCCCGAAGCCCGTTGATGACGGCGGGCTTGTACAGCAGCGCCTTTTCCGTGGGGCGGATTTCCTTATATCGGGCATCGTCCTTCGCGGCTTTGCGCGAGATCAGACCCTGAGCCTCCAATGCCTTCAGCAGCTCACTGGCCGTCGGCGGCCGGAAACCGAAGGCGCGTTCAATGTCCTTCTGAAAGAGTCCGTCAGAGTTCGCCAGAATAAAATGTAAGACGCGGCCCTGTGACCCGCTGAAGACGCCTTCCTCTGAGGTCAATCGATCGATCCGGCGCCGGATTTTGCGGGCCAGTCGGCCGATTGTGCGTGTAATCGGGGGACGATGTTCCATCGTGAACCTTCCTTTCGAAATGTGCTCCTCCCGGAGGAGTTCAGTATAAAATTAGTTAGGTACCTAATTATATAGAAAAAGGAAAAAAAGTCAACGAGGCGAAGGGGCGGCGAATCGGTGAAAATTGGCATTGGTACGGCGCTTCGTTATAATGGACAAAGGAAGTGAGGAATGAGCATGAAGTATTACGCCGTACGCATCGGGAAAAAGCCGGGCATTTACACGACATGGGCGGCATGTCAGGAGCAGGTGCACGGTTTTCCGGGAGCGCAGTTCAAAAAATTTGATACGCAAGAGGAAGCGCAGCATTTCATCGAAGGGCCCGAAGCGGTTCCGGAACAGAATCCGGAGCAGCTTTCCGACGACGAAATGGTCGCTTACGTCGACGGAAGCTACAACGCAAAAACCGGGTTTTTCGGCTACGGCATTGTCGCCTTTACCGCCGGAAAGGCGGAGCGTTTTTCCGGTCAGGCGCAGACGGATGACGCAAAAAGCCGAAATGTCGCAGGGGAGGTTCTGGCGGCGACCAAGGCGATGGAGTTGGCCGTAGACCGCGGGATGAAGCGGCTGACGCTGTACTATGACTATGCGGGCATTCGTCACTGGGCGCTGGCGGAGTGGAAGGCGAATCTGCCGCTGACGCAGCGCTACCGCGCATATTGTGCCTCGATTCAGGATCGGCTCGAGCTTCGTTTTGTAAAGGTTGCCGCGCATACGGGTAATCCGCACAACGAAGAGGCGGATCGCCTGGCGAAAAAGGGATGCGGTATATTGCCGAACGAGGAGGCGGTCTGACTGCGGACGCGGTCGAAGGAGCGTGCCTGCGTCGACCGTATCGGAGCTCCGGGAGACAGGCAGCGCCGGTTGGATACCGGAGATTTGGGACATAAAAAGCAACCCGGGACTCGATGAGCTCAACCGGGTTGCTTTTGCGTTGTGGGGGGTAAGGGGCGGTTCTGAGGCGCAAACGCGCTCCGAGACGTTACCGCCGTTACCGCTTCGCTCCTTTGCGGGGCGACTATCAGATCAGAGGCGGTGTTACTCGTGCAGCTCGCTCGTGCAATTCGGGCAGCGCGTGGCTTCGATGTTGATTTCGCTCTTGCAGTAGGGACAGGTCTTTGTCGTCGGAGCCGCTTTCTCTGCGGGCGTTTTTTTCGCTCTTGCCCGATTGAAGGCCTTCACGATGAGGAACATGACAAAGGCGATAATCAAGAAAGAAATGATCGTATTGATAAAGGTTCCGACGCCAAACTGCATACTTCCGGCGGTGACGACCCAGTCCTTGAAGTTGACGCCTCCCGTGACGCCGCTGAGCAGCGGAGTCAGCAGGTCAGCGACCAATGAATCGATAATGGCCTTGAATGCGCCGGCGATAATGACACCAATGGCCATATCGAGCACATTGCCTCGTGCGATAAAATCCTTAAATTCCTTCAGCATTTTTTTCTCCTCCTGTTGAGAAACACGTAGAAGCCGCATGAAATGTGGCTTTCTTACATTTTGTCCTTAGTATACCCCTATGTGACAGGAATATGCTATAGGTTTTGCTAAAATGTTTTATAAAAAAGGCAGCAAGAGACGGCAAAACAGTGTATAATGGATTGAACTGTCAAACCGCTTTGATTCGAAGCGGAGTTGAAATCGATTACTTAGGAGGGTTCTATGTTTGTCTATGGCATTCTCGCGATCGTTGCAGGCGCAGTAGCGATTGGGTTTGCGATGCAGAAGCTGCTGACGATTCAGCAGGCAAAGCCCGGTACAGGGGTAATGCAGGAAATTGCCTCGTTCATCCGGGAGGGCGCGTTTGCGTTTCTGAAACGCGAGTACCGCAGTATCGCGATTTTCATCGTGGCATTATTTCTCATTATCGGTCTGGTGCTGCATAGCTGGCCAACAGCTGTGTGCTTTTTATTTGGCGCGCTGTGCTCCATGATCGCCGGCTGGATGGGAATGAATTCGGCGACGAGTGCAAATGTCCGCACGGCGAATGCGGCGAGCACCAAAGGCATGAAGGCGGCGCTGCAGATCGCGTTTTCGAGCGGCGCGGTCATGGGCTTAATGGTTACCGGCCTGGGCGCATTGGGCATGACTGTTTTTTACTTAATCTTTAAGGATACGGCTATTATCACGGGATTCAGTCTCGGGGCCTCGTTCGTGGCGTTGTTTGCGCGCGTCGGCGGCGGCATCTACACGAAGGCGGCGGATGTCGGCGCGGACTTGGTCGGCAAGGTCGAGGCGGGCATTCCGGAGGACGATCCGCGTAATCCTGCCGTTATTGCGGATAACGTCGGGGATAACGTCGGCGACGTTGCAGGAATGGGCGCAGATCTGTTTGAATCCTACGTCGGCGCGATTCTCTCTGCACTGGCGTTGGGCGCGGTCGCGTTCGGCGAAAAGGGCGCGATGTTTGCACTCGTCATCATCGCCTGCGGCATTGCGGCATCGTTAGTGGGCATCGAGTCGGTTCGCGGAGACGGAAATCCGCAGAAATCACTGAACATGGGCACATTGATTTCCGGCGGCGTGGTCGTCCTGGCGTCGTTGATCTTCAGCTTCCTGATCTTCGGAAATGCAAAGCCGTTCATTCCGGTTTTGACGGGTACCGCAGTGGGCCTGTTAATTTCAAAGGTAACGGAGTTTTATACCTCGGATCTGTATGCTCCGGTTAAGAAGATTGCTTCTGAGGCGGAAACCGGCGCGGCGACGGATATTATCGCCGGTCTGTCCGTGGGAATGAGGTCGACGGCGGTGCCGATGATTCTCATCGCAGTCGGCATTATCATTTCGTTCGCTTCGCTGAACGACGCATCCGTGGGCAGCGGTCTGTACGGCATTGCGCTTGCGGCTCTGGGTATGCTGTCGACGTCAGCGATTACGATTGCGGTGGACGCATACGGCCCGGTTGCGGACAATGCGGGCGGCATCGCAGAGATGAGCCATCTGCCGGAATCGGTACGCGAGATCACGGATACGCTGGACTCCGTCGGAAACACGACGGCGGCGATCGGCAAGGGCTTTGCGATCGGATCGGCGGCGCTCACGGCGCTGGCACTGTTTGCCTCGTATACGCAGACGGCTCAGCTGACCGGTCTGAATGCGACGGATCCGCAGGTTATCGCGGGGATGTTTATCGGCGGCATGCTGCCGTTCCTGTTCTCTGCGTTGACGATGGATGCCGTCGGCTCTGCGGCAAATGCAATGGTGCAGGAGGTACGCCGTCAGTTCCACTCCAATCCGGGCATCCTCGAAGGGACCGTCAAGCCGGATTACGCGCGCTGCATTGACATCAGCACGGGTACGTCTCTGAAAAAGATGATTATTCCGGGTTGTCTGGCGATTGTCGCGCCCATTATCGTCGGGCTGATCTTAGGCGCGGAGGCGCTGGGCGGCTTGCTGGTCGGCGCACTGATCACCGGCGTCCTGATGGCGATCTTTATGTCCAATGCAGGCGGTGCGTGGGATAACGCGAAGAAGTATATCGAGAGCGGCGCGCACGGCGGCAAGGGAAGTGAAGCCCATAAAGCGGCCGTTACGGGCGATACCGTCGGCGATCCGTTTAAGGATACGTCGGGCCCGTCGATCAATATTCTGATCAAGCTGATGACGACGGTTTCTCTGATCTTTGTACCGCTGTTCCTCCACTGAGGAGCGGTTGTGTGTTTTTGAAGCAGGGGCGAAAACCGCCCCTGCTTTTTTATGTTTTCGGCAGCAAAACGCTGCTTTTGTGGGATAAGATTTCCTTTTTTTCGCCTTTTATAATACAATAAAGCGTAACGTAACAGAAAAGAGGATGATATGGCCGCAAAAGATTTCACACGACAAATCCTCCACTGGGCACAGCAGCAGGAGCTCATCCGACAGGTGGTGATGACGGGGGATCGCGTAAATAAAGCGGCGGTGAAGAAGCCGCTGCAGACGTATTCGTGGATTGTGTCGGCACAGGATCCGAGGCAGATCAAGGAGACGTTTTTGTGGGAGCAGGTCATCGATGAACGGCCGGTGCATCAGGC
>JAEXCD010000022.1 GCA_023393715.1 Bacillota bacterium | reverse complement strand
GACCAGCGGTTTGGATCGTGGGAATATGCTTCGTGTCGCCGCGGAACTCAAATCGCTTGCGAGAGAAAGCCGTGTCGTTTTCGTGATTACCCATGACTACGAGTTTATCTTGGCGGCCTGCCATCGTGTGCTTTATCTGAACGACGGGAAAATAGAACAAGATTTCCCTTTGACAGAAAACAGCAAAGACACGGTGCTCCGTCTGCTTCGGAAAGGGGGTGCTTCTTCTGGACAAGACTAAGCCCGCATTAGACCCACGGATCGTTGGATTTGTAGTAATTCTGCTCGGAATAACGGCCATGTTTATGAACAAGGCCATGACTGCGCATATCATCTGCGCGGTAGCCGCAGTTTATCTGCTTGCCGCAAAGGCATACAAGCCGTTTGCCGTGTATCTCACCATTTACATTGCCGTTGCCTTGCTCATGGCAAACGTGGACAAGATCCATAACACAAGCGCGATGCTTCTTATCGTGTCGCTCAGCTATTTCGTTCAAAAGCTGGTCGTCCTGCTGATGATGGGAAGTTTCTTTGTCCGCATGACGGCGATTCCTTATGTGCTATCCGCCATGCAGCACATGAAGATACCGGACGCTGCCGCCGTCCCAATCATGGTAGCGCTGCGTTTCTTCCCCACCATACGGGAGGATTATCACAGCCTGAAAGACAGCCTGCGGATTCGCAAGGTATCCCTGTCGCCGCTGCAATTTATCATACATCCCGTGCGGATGGTGGAATACCTGTTCGTTCCGATCCTGATGAAAAGCCTCCGCACATCCGATGAACTTGCAGCCTCCGCACTATCGCGGGGATTTGAACACATGAACGAACAGACGATCCTTTATCCGCTGAAGCTGAAAACGCTTGACTACCTCATTGGAGCACTTTCTACCCTGATTGTTGCCGCACTATTCTATCTACAATACAAATAAGGAGGATTTCAAAGTGAACACCATCAAAACAGAAAAGTTGGCCGCCCGTGATTTTATTACCATCGGTATCTTTGCCGCCATCAGCCTTGTCATTTTCTTTGTAATCGGCGGAGCCGCCGGAATGACGCTTGTTGGAACGGTTGCCAATGTTCCAATCACAGTATTCTTTACAGCGATTGCCTACATGCTGCTGGTTTCAAAGGTCAGAAAAAAAGGAACATTCCTGATTATGGGGACGATCAGCGCGCTTCCCGGGCTTATGGCCGCAAATGCGATTGGTGTTGTAGCATCTATTGTCGGCTGGATCATTGCTGAGATTGTTGCAAGTGCCAATCATTACAGAAGCAAAAAGGTGTTGATCTTCACCTATGTTCTCGGCTGTACGCTTCATTCTGCCGGATTTACGCTTCCCATGTATTTGTCAAACGCTCAATACCTGATTGACAGGCAGGAGATTCTTCATCTGACAGATGAAGCTCTCGCGCTGTACTTGCAGATGTTTACCTGGCCGATGTATTTCGGCATGGTAGCATTGACAATTGTAACCAGCTTCCTCGGTGCGTTTATTTCCACTCGGATTTTGAAAAAGCATTTTGAGAAAGCTGGGCTGTTGTAATAGGAGGTGTTTTCGTGAAACTCCATGCTTCCGGGGAAGATTACCTGAAAGCAATCTTTATATTGCAGAACGAAAAGGGTCTGGTACGGTCTGTGGATGTATCGGAGTACATGGGCGTTTCAAAACCGAGCGTCAGCCATGCGGTCAAACTTCTGCGCAAGGGCGGTTTTCTCACGAAAGACGACGATCACTTCCTGCACCTTACCGATTTGGGACGGGAAACTGCGGAAAAAATCTATGAGCGTTATCAGTATTTCTCAAAACACCTTGTCGGAGCCGGCGTTGATTCTTCGGTTGCCGAAGAGGAAGCCTGCCGTATGGAGCACACAATCAGCCATGAATCGTTTCAGCTCTTAAAGGAGCAGAAACAAAACCCCTGCCCGTTTGCGGATTCCTGTCAGCTTGTGACTGAAAGTAAGCGCAGTACAAAGGAAGATAATTAAATGTGCAATCTATTTCTATTATTGCGACACTAAAACCGTTGTCAGAATTACGGTATGCCCTCAAAAGTTAATATGGACGATCTGACGGCGGTTTTGGAACATCACGATTTCAAACCGCCGTTTTCCTGTTTTGAAAAGGGATGCGGAGGCTGTATAGCGTCACTCTATTCTCGGAACACGGCGGCAGCAAGGAGGTGTCGTCGTGTTCATTTTATGCCTGTATGATCTCCACAACCTCTATCTGCGAAAAAAAGCAAACGCAGTTCCGTACCCCTCTGCGTCCGCGTAAAGGAACAAGTTAATCATCCACCTGCTGTTGTAGGTTCCTATTTTGCCTCGGCTGCTTCATGCAGTCGGGGTCTTTTTTGCTTTTTTCGATATTTTTTTCAAAAAGTTCCCCCGATTCTTTGGCATTTCAAAAATTCGGTTGTAGTCATACGCGAAAAGGGGATGTACGAGCGAGCCGCCTTTCGGCCAGAAAGGAGGTGAGACGATGCAACCTAATCGCTTGGAGTTTCAAAAGCAATGTGCCTTTCAAAGTTTCTGCAAGCGGGCTTTGCGGAACGAAGCCGCCAACGCCCATAAGGAAATCAAACGGCGCAGAGCAAAGGAAGTGAGCTTTTCCGATTTGACACCGCAGGAGCAAGATCAGCTTTGCACCTATGACAGCTATTTATATGGCGGTCATGAGGACACAGAGCCGGGCTACTACGCAGCGGGCAAGAAGATCACGGCGAAGCTCATAGCCGAAGCCCTCCGCACATTGCCGGAGGAAAAGCGCAAGACGGTACTTCTGTACTACTTTGCCGGAATGAATGATACGGAGATCGGAAAGCTGTTTGACGCACCGCGCAGCACGATCCAGTATCGACGGACAAGCTCTTTCGAGCTGCTGAAAAAGTATTTGGAGGAACACGCTGATGAATGGGATGAATGGTAAATATGAAGGCCCGGAAGTCGCACTTGTTCCCTACCCAATCATTGTAGCGGCGACAAAGGGTGATCCGGAAGCTATGAAAATGGTGGTGCAGCATTTCAGCGGATATATCGCAAGCCTTTCTATGCGAAAGCTCTACGACGAGCGAGGCAACGCCTACTACGGCGTGGACGAGGACATCCGCGAACGGCTGCAAGCCAAATTGATGAGGACAGTCCTCAGATTCAAGGCTGATTAACAATACCCGCAGCGAGACGCCTTAACCCCCTTTTCCGTTTCGCACGCGGCAGCAAACAGCCTGTTTGCACTTTGACAAAGAAAGCCCGTCGGGAGGCCGTCGGCGCAGTATAGGGCAAATCGGATACGTTCCTTTTGCGCCGAGCCGGACGGCGGGTGCGCCTTGACGCTTTTTCTCTATGGAAAGGCCGAGCGATCAACACCGCGCCGCAAAACAAGCGTAGCGGCTTTGTGGGCGACGACAGCGCAAAAGGCATAATGATACTCCCGCGTTGAACGCCCACACAGCATTGCGCGGCGCACCCACAAGCATGGGCCGAGGTGAAACTCCTGTGAGGCTGCCGCTAACAGCCGTCCGATGATACCCATTTTCGTTACTAACTATTTTCGCATTTTTTCAGAAAGGGGGTAATTCAATATGCCTAAAAAAGAAGCGATTAACCAAACTGCGATACCCCTGCCCATGCTGAAAACCGTTGAACAGATGAGCCGGATCAGCGGCATTGGAGAAAATAAATTGCGTGAGCTGATGGACAGCGACGAACTTGAATACATCCAAAACGGCAATCGCAGACTGATTGCCGATTCTGCTATTTGGGATTGGTATAACCGGGCAAAGAAAAGGGCTCGTCCCCCGGCTACGGAGGGAGGGCAATAAAGATGGCAGTATCGGCAAGAAAAGTACAGAATAAGAGGGACAGCAACGGCGTCCTTACAGGAAAGCCAGGCACTGTCTATGATGTAAATATCAAATATATCTCCCCGGAAGGGAAAAAGACCTATTCCAAAAAGGGCTTTGCCACGAAAAAAGAGGCCACACAGCACGAGGCGGAAATGAAAACCAAGCTCTCAAATCCTGTCTATACGCCTGTAATAGCCTCACATGGAAAGCAAACGGTCAAAGAGTATTTGGAGGAATGGGTAGAAAACCACGGAAAGGCAAACTTGCGTCCCAGCACCTTTGCCAGCTACAAGAGCCATATAAGAAATCACATTGTCCCGTATGTCGGCCACGTGCAGCTCAATCAACTTTCACCTGCAATGCTGGACAATATGTTTCATCAGCTTTTCGATAAGGGGCTGTCCAACAGCACCGTCCGCTACGCACAGCGCATTTTAAGCGTTTCGATGGAACATGCCCGCAAGTATCATTACATCGAATATAACCCCGCCCGTGATGTCATTACGAAGTTTGGCAAACATGGCAAGACGCCTGATCCATATACGATTGAGCAGATGCAGCAGTTTATGAGCAAGGTTATCGGTACGGAATGGGAAATGCCGGTCATGCTGGCTGGACTGTACGGGCTGCGAATCAGTGAAATTCTGGGTTTTCGTTGGAGAAATGTCGATTTGGAGAAAGGGACGTTTGGCGTTGTAGAACAGCTGCCATTTAAGGTACCGGCTGGGACAAAAGAGCTTTCGGAAATGGCACCGACGAAATCCAATGACCGCATTTTGCCGATTACGGATCTGACCCGACCATATTTTGAACAGCAGCTTGCATTGCAGACCCGTCGAAAAGAGCTGACTGCGGCTGCCGGTGTTCCGTACTACGATAATGATTTGGTTGTGGCAAAGCCGGACGGAGCGCCTTACCGTCGTGACGCGGTTTCCTCAAATTTCGGTCAGCTTGTTCGTCACCTTGAAATGCCGCATATCAGATTCCACGATCTACTCCATACAGCAGCGACCAATATGCACCAGCTTACCGGCGACTTCTATACGGTTGGGGAGATATTGGGCCATTCACTCAAAGGGATCGGGATGTCTTTGGGTATCTCTACGAATCTTGAAGCGGTCACAGCGCAGTATGTGGATGTTCGCCTCGAACGGAAGAAGGATGTGCTTGACACATATCACAAGGCGCTGCATCCGCAAAAAGAAACTACGGAGGCAGAACATAAGCCCAAGCGAACAAAGAAAAGAAGCAGCGAAATGGAGTTGTAAAGGAAGTATCTCTTTATAACTCCTCGTTGCTTTTTATCTCTTTTTAGGAGTTCCGGGCACCATTCGGGCACCACGCTATACATTTTCTACGAATAGGATGTATGCTTAATATAGTGCGGGGCACCACAAATTAAGGCACCACGGGCACCATTTTCCCGGTTCCACTCGAAAACGGGCACCACAAATCAGACATAAGAAAACCCGCGTAAACCCTTGATTTACGCGGGATTGTTGTTGGCGGAGAGGGCGGGATTCGAACCCGCGTGCCCGTGAAGGCAAACTGATTTCGAGTCAGCCCCGTTATGACCACTTCGATACCTCTCCACAGCTGATTAAATTGTGACTTTAGTATTATAACGTATTCGTTCTCTTGTTTCAAGTGTTTCTCTTCGAAAGCGTCCGGCCTACACGATGCGCCCGTTTTGAATCGGCGCTTGAATCGCCTCGCGCGCCGTCGAAAGCAGGGCCTGCGTCAGCTGCGGCAGCGTACGGCTTTCCCGAAGCGTCTGCGCCTCTAAGAGCATCGGCAGATTCGCTCCTGTCAGCATCTGTACCGAATGCCCCTTCTCCTCAAGCTGCGGCAGAAGCTTTGCCACCGCGTTGTAGGGGCTTGCCCCGTAGAGATCGACCAAAACGAGTACCCCGTCGCCTCGGTCCAGGCGCTCGATTTCGCCGCGCACCCGCTCGGTAAACAAAGCAAAATCCTCGCCCTCAAAAAGGCCCAGCGAATCGCACTGCTCCCGCCCGCCGAAAATCAACTCTGCGGCAGAGCATAGCCCCTCTGCAAGTGAACCGTGACTCAATACGACAATTCCAACCATCTTTTTCCGCCTTTTCCAACGAAATTTTGCTCCGAGCAGGCCGGGTCAGCTCAATCGGCTCCGACGGGACATACTGTCCGCGGACGTGTAACGTCGCTGCAGCCGATGAATCCGTCCACGCAGGAGCCCCTGTGCTGTCCGCGCACGCGCGACGTCGCTCCCCCGCGAACGTCTTTTTATCATAACACATTCCCTTCGAAAAGCATACGCAAAAAGCCCCGCGTGCGGCGCTCTCCAAAGGTCAGTCAGGAAACTGACCGGAGATTTTCTCACGTGCCCGGGGCTTTTTACGCTTTATATGTGTTAAAAATAACGAGTCTTTCCCGCTCGAGGGGACCGAGATATCCCCCTGAAGCGATCTCCCGTTCAGGAGAGAACCAGTTCGTCCTTATCCTTCAGCGACTGAATCAGCGCAGGGATCACCTCAAACAGATCGCCGACGATGCCGTAGTCACAGATGTCAAAAATCGGCGCCTTCGGGTCCTTATTGATCGCAACGATGTACTTCGATTCCTTCATGCCCGCCTGGTGCTGAATGGCGCCGCTGATGCCGCAGGCGACGTAGAGATCCGGATGTACGGTCGTTCCGGTCTGCCCGACCTGGTGCGGCTGTGCAATCCAGCCCGCGTCGACCGCTGCACGCGAGGATCCGACCTCGCCCTTCAACGCCTTCGCCAGCTCCTCAATGAGCGCGAAGCCTTCGGCCGATTTCAGGCCGCGCCCCCCGGAAACGACGACCTTCGCGTCGATGAGGTTGACCTTGCCCGTCGTCGAAAGCTGCTTTTCGACGAGACGCGTGCGCAGCTCCGCCTCCGACAGGTTCGGCGTAAACTTTTCGATGACTGCCGTATTCGTCTCCGCGCGGTGCGCTTTTTTCATGACGCCGGGGCGAACCGTCGACATCTGCGGGCGATTTTTCGGGCAGATGATCGTCGCCATCAGATTCCCGCCGAAGGCGGGACGCGTCGACAGCAGCTTTCCGTCCTCCGCATCGATTTCCAGCTTTGTGCAGTCCGCCGTCAGGCCCGTGCCGATCCGCGCCGCGACTCTCGGCCCGAGGTCGCGTCCAAGAGAGGTCGCCCCGACCAATACAACGGCCGGCTTCTTTTCCAAAATCAATTCCGCCGTCACCTTAGCGTAGGCATCCGTCGTATAGTCCTTGAGCAGCGGATGTGCGGCATAGTAAATGCAGTCCGCTCCATAGAAGCCCAGCGCTTCGACGGACGCGTCAATGCCTTCGCCCATGAGGAGTACCTTCAGTTCCTGCCCCATTTCATCGGCCAGCCTGCGCCCCTCGCCCATCAGCTCGACCGTGACCGGATGAACCTCGCCGTCCATCTGTTCGCCGATGACCAAGACACCGCGGTATGCTTCAAAATCCATTTCCTGATTGACTTTTGCTCTTTCCATGTCCATCCCCCTTACACCAGATTCACTGCGGCCAGTCGGCGCACCAGGGCATCCGTCTTGTCCTTTAC
Organism: Bacillota bacterium; assembly: GCA_023393715.1. Taxonomy (GTDB): domain Bacteria; phylum Bacillota; class Clostridia; order Tissierellales; family Peptoniphilaceae; genus JAEXCD01. The sequence continues at coordinate 9,937 of JAEXCD010000022.1, read as the reverse complement.
CGTCGCGCCGTCCAGCATTTCCGAATGGCTGTCCTTTACCGGAACGAAGGAACGGTGTACGTTCGTCGGAGATCCCTTCAGCCCGATCTGAGTGGGATCGACGGGGAGATCGTCAAACACCCAGGTCTCGATGTTGGGGTTCTCTTCCTCCGTGAAGTTTTCATAAATGCCCCGAATATTGGGATAGCGCGGCGTGTTCAGCTCCTTGATCGCCGTAATCAGCGCAGGAAGCTGCGTCCGGTATACAAAGTCACCGTACTCCGTGAAACGGCGCACCTCAAGCGTCTTGCCGTCGAGCGGACGGATTTCTTTCGCATACGTAATCTGCGGCAAATCCAAAAACTCGGCAATTTCCGGCCCAACCTGTGCCGTATCGCCGTCGATCGCCTGACGTCCGCACAGAATCAGATCATAGTCGCCGATTTTTTCGAGCGCAGCGGCCAGAATCGTCGACGTCGCCCACGTGTCCGAACCGCCGAATTTCCGGTCGCTGACCAGAATGGCGTGGTTTGCGCCCATCGCCAGCGCCTCTTTTAATATTTCCTTCGCCTGCGCCGGCCCCATGGAAAGTGCAATTACCTCGGTGCCGGGATAGGCATCCTGACAGGCCAACGCGGCCTCCAGCGCATTTTTATCGTCCGGATTCATGATGCTCGGCACGCCGTCGCGGATCAACGTTCCCGTCTCCTGATTGATGCGTACCTCGTTCGTATCCGGCACCTGCTTCATACATACGACAATTTTCATTCTCTGCCTCCGATCTCTGCTCAGCCCAAAACGTAACGCGAGATAACGACCTTCTGGATTTCCGAAGTGCCCTCATAGACCTCCGTCACCTTGGCGTCCCGTACATAACGTTCAATCGGGTAATCTCTCATGTACCCATAGCCGCCGTGAATCTGCTGCGCCAGATTTGCGACAAAGCGGGAGGTTTCCGCGGCAAACAGCTTGGCCATCGCCGCCTCCTTGCCGAAGGGCGCCCCCTCGTCGTGCAGGGACGCCGCACGGAACGTCAGCCACTTCGCTGCCTCGGTGCGCGTCGCCATATCGGCGATATACCACTGCAAGCCCTGCAGCGCTGCGATCGGCTTGCCGAACTGTACGCGCTCGTTCATGTACTGCGTCGCCAGCTCCAACGCACCCTCGGCAATGCCGACGGCCTGTGCCGCGATGCCGATTCGCGCGGCGTCGAGCAGAATCATGGCATAGCGGAAGCCCGCGCCCTCTTTGCCCAGCATGTTTTCCTTCGGAATGCGGCAATCCTGAAAAATCAGCTCCGCCGTGTCGGATGCGCGGATGCCGAATTTATCCTCGACCTTACCGACGGAAAAGCCCGGAGCTTCCTTCGGTACGATAAAGGCGGTCAGGCCTTTTACGCCCTTGCTCCGATCCGTCGAGGCGATTACCAGCACATAATCCGCACGGTTTCCGCCCGTAATAAAGCACTTGGTTCCGTTCAGGACATATTCGTCGCCGTCCAGCACCGCCGTCGTTTTGACCGCCGCGGCGTCCGATCCTGCATCCGGCTCCGTCAGCGCAAAGGCGCCGTGCTTGCCGCCGGACGTCACCTGCGGCAGATAAAACTCCTTTTGTTCCTTCGTGCCGAACTGATATACGCCCTGCTGGAATACGCCGTGAATGGACAAAATCGCTGCCGTCGAAGCGCACTTCTTTGCGATTTCGCTGACCAGAATGACCTTCGCCACCGTCGAGCCGCCCGATCCGCCGAATTCGGTCGGAATGCCGATTCCGGTAAATCCGAGCTTCACCATCTTGTCAAAGGTTTCTTCCGGGAAGCGCGCCTGTTCATCGATTTCTTTTGCAAGGGGCGCCACCTCATTTTCGGCAAATGCCTGAGCAACCTTTTGAATTTCCTGTTCTGCCTGAGTAAATGCAATCTTCATTTCTTTCTCCTATCTTTACCTGAGTTCAGCCAAACCGATAAAAACGGTTTGGCTGAAAAACAACGGCCATTCCAAATCAAGGAAGATTCGGGAATAATGTGAACAAAATGACGCCGACAACCGCTCCGATAAACGGCACAACAACCGTCGTCCAGAACACGGGGCCGTATGCATCCTTATGAGTTTCGTTGCACAACCCGTTTGTCACGGTAATGATGTATCCGTTATGCGGCAGGGAATCCAGCGAAGAGGAGGACAACGCCATTACGCGATGCAGATTCGCCGCCGGAACGCCCATGCCGGTGTAGATCGGCCCCAGAATGGCGCTGGCAATCCCCAGCCCGCCGGAGGCCGAACCGCAGATTCCCGCGATCACGGTCGTACCGATCAGAACGCCGACCATTGGCGGTCCCGGAATGCGCGTCATCGCGTCGATGATCACCGGAAACGCCTTGGACGCCTGAACCACGGCGCCGAATGCGACGACCGCACACGTATTGGTGATCGACACGATGGACGTTTTGCAGCCGTCCCCGGCGCGCGTGAGCAATTCGCCCTTCGGTACAAATCCGTACATCAGGATGACCGCCGAAACCGCACCGGCCAGCACGCCCACCTCCAGCGGAAGAACCTTGAAGTTGATCGTAACGATCGTAATGACCAAAGGCAGAATCGCGATGACCGGATTGGGCAAATGATCGACCGGCTCTGAATCGTCTCCCGGTTTCGCGACAAAATGTCCGCCCGCTTTGATTTCCTTCTGTACCATTCTCTGGAGAATGATGCAGCCGAGAACCAGCATCACGCCGCAGGAAATAAACCCGTTGACCATGCCGGCGCCGATCGTCGTCCCCAGAGCGTTGGCCGGAATCGAGTTGTGAATCTGAACCGCGCCCGGCGCAACCATCGCAAAGGTGGAGCAGCCAAAGCAGAGTGCCGCCGGAATAAAGCGACGCGGAAGATCCGCTTCCTTAAAGACCTGCAGCGCGATCTGAAATACGGCAAAGGAGCAGACGAACGCGCTGACGCCGCCGTATGCCAGCACGCCGCACGCGAGGGGGATCGAAAAAATCGCCTTGTCCTTGCCGAATACTTTAATCAATACCTTTGCAATGGATTCCGCTCCATGCGTCATTTCCATCGCAACGCCCATCAATGTTCCCGTCAGGAACATCAACCAGTTTGCCTTGAAAAATGCAGTAAAGCCTTCTACGTAATTCACCTTAAAGGCCTCGTACATGTCCATTTGGCTTGTCAGTGCGACAATCGCAGAACAGACAAACGCGGTAATGAAGATATTGACGCCCTTCATGACCATGTAGATCAATGCGACCAAGCCGACGATCAAGCCGAGAATGCTGATGATAACTCCGCCGTCCATAATTCCTCCAAAAATAAATTTATTTCCGAGGGGCGCTGTGCGCCCCCCGAATCAACCCGTTTAACGATTTTGAAATACCGGTTTTTCCTTATTCAGGAAAGCATTGACGCCGATTTCCTTGTCTTCCGATGCAAAGCACAGACCCGAAATGTCTTTTTCAAGCTCGAGCCCGCGCGCCAAATCGAGATTCACGCCCTCGTTGATCGCGACCTTGGAATAGCGGACGGCAATCGGCGCCTTGCTGATGATGAGCGTCATCATTTCCAACGCCGTAACCATCAGCTCCTCCGCCGGAACCACCTGATTGACCAGCCCCAGTGCCTTCGCCTCCTCGGCGCGGACGTTTCGCGCCGTAAAGATCAGCTCCTTTGCGACGCCCATGCCGACGAGACGCGGCAGACGCTGCGTTCCGCCAAAGCAGGGCATCAAGCCCAGATTGACCTCCGGCTGTCCGAACACCGCCTTATCCGAAGCGATTCGGATATCGCAGGCCATACTCAGCTCACATCCGCCGCCAAGAGCGTACCCGTTGACCGCCGCGATGACCGGCTTTTCGAGATTCTCCACCTTGTTAAAAACGCTCTGTGCAAAATGCGCGTACTTGCGTCCCTCTTCCTGCTTGTACGGCTGCATCTGCGAGATATCCGCACCGGCGACAAAGGCCTTGCCCTCTCCGGTGATGATCAGTCCCAGGCATGCGTCATCGGCTGCGACCGTGTTGACGATGTCCTCCAGCTCGGTCAGCGTTCGGCTGCTCAGCGCATTCATCACCTTGGGATTTGCCATCGTCGCGACGGCAATGCGGCCGTTCTGTTCATAGCTCAAACGAATATTCTGATAATCCATCATTTCGTCCTTTCTTTGCTTCGTACCCGACGCTTCGTGCTCGACGGAAAGCGTCTTATTTCACCTCGTAGAGGACGCCGTCCGCAAGCAATCCGGCGACCTCCTCTTCGGAATAGCCCAGCTCCTTCAGCACCTCGAGGTTGTGCTGGCCGACCTTCGGCGCATCCTGGATATCCACCGGCTCCACCGTGTTGAATTTAACCGGCGGCATCGCATAGTATGTCGTCGAACCATCGCGATTCGTAAACGGATGGACGTAATTGTTGGCCAATGCCTGCTGATCCGTTACGAGATCCTTCGTCCCCTGAATCTTTTCGTGCGCGATGTCTGCCTCGGTCAGCATGCGATCCATTTCATCCTGCGTGTATCGGACAAATTCCGCATCCAGAATCTGAATCAACTCCGGTCCGTTTTCCTTTGCGGAAAGCGTCGTCGCAAACTTTTCCTCTTCCGCCAGATCCGCTCTCTTCAGTACCTGGCAGAGAATCGGGAAATACCGCTCGTGCTCCAGAATGCTGAGGAAAATCCATTTCCCGTCGCTGCAGCGATACGAATTGATTACCGGAGAAACCGCATTCTTTCTCGTCTTCGGATATTCGTCGCCGTACTGTGTTGAGACGACGACCGAGCTCAGGTTCCAGATCGCCTGTCCAAAGAGGGAAACCATCACCTTTTTGCCGACGCCGGTTTTCTGCTGCTCGTACAGCGCTGCGGCAATGCCGCCGGCCAGACTGCAGGAGGTCGTCGCATCGCCAAATCCGATCGGCGGGTTCACGGTCGTTCCCTGTTCGGCGCAGTCGCTCATTGCTCCGCTGCGCGCCCAGAAGGCAACCGTATCAAAGCCCGGATTATCCTTGGCCGGACCGAAGTCGCCGAAGCCGTTGACCTGTGCCCAGACGATCTTCGGATACTTCTCGTGCAGCGTCTCATAATCCAACCCCAGCTTCACCAATGCCTTGGTGCGGTAGGATGAAATGAACACGTCCGCCGTCTCCAGCAGTTTATGCAGCACTTCCATTCCCTTTTCGCCCTTGAGATCGAGTGCGATGCCGCGCTTGTTTGAATTGTAGGTGCTGTACAGCGGATTGACGTCGACCTCCGTCGGCATTTGCATCGAACGACCCGTCCCGCGTCCCGGATCGCCCCAGGACGGTTCAACCTTGATGACGTCCGCACCCCAGTCTGCCAGGATTCGAGCGGCGCCCGGCCCTGCGATAAAGTACGTCAGATCAATGACCCTAACTCCCTTTAACGGCTGATTACTCTGCATAATTCCCTCCTGAAAAATTTTTCCTTCTGCGTTTGCCTGCCAATGCCTATACCTGCCTGCCAACGCCCTCTTTCGCCGATATACTTTCCCGACGACACGCGCTGCCAGGGCACGCCGCAATCCTTCTGCGCCCCGAAATGCTCTTGCATTCCTGTGCACGTTCGGTGTTCCGGCTTTGAAAAAACGTTTGATTGCCGATATATTAACAACGACCTTTCGCCGACATACTAACATATCTATTGACAGATAATAAGATCACATATATAACATATATCGACGAATAGATAACTTTTGTATTGGTTTTCAGTAAATCGTTGCCGGTGCATTTTTTGCACATTCTTGCCCTGATTAGGAGGAAATGATGAATCTGCAGCATGTCCGATACTTTGTCACTCTGGCCGAGCGTCAGAATTATAAGAGCTCCGCCAGCGCCCTGTACATCACGCAGCCCGCACTCACAAAAGCGGTGCAGAAGCTGGAGGAAGAGCTCGGCTCGCCGCTTTTTATCCGGGAAGGAAAAGAAAATCACCTGAGCAAATTCGGCAAAATGTTCTACAGCTATGCAAAGAAGAGCCTTGATCTTCTCGATCAGGGGGTCGAGGAATTGCAGGCGCTGTCGCAGAAGAAAAAAAATCAGGTGCGGATCGGCTCCATCTCGTCCTGCGCCACACAGTGCGTGCCCATTTCCTTCGGCATCTTTGCCGAACGCTATCCCCATGTAGAGTTTTCCTGTCATCAGGATGATTCGATCAACATCATCCGGGATCTGATCGATACAAAAATCGATATCGGCCTGATTTCGGAGGTCCCCCAATTCAGCCAATATAACGAGCTTTCCCGCGTGAAGCTGCTCACGCACCGCGCTATCGTCGCACTGCCGCCCGGACACCGTTTCTCTCATCGAAACACGATCGGTTATCTTGAAATTATCGACGATCCGGTCGTTCAATACAGCGAATCCTGCGGCAGCCGCATCGCACTCGAGCAGGAGCTGAAATCGTACGGACTGCCGATGCCGCGAAATATTTCGGTCTGCTGCAACGCGGAAGAGCTGATTTTATCCGGTGTGCAAAAGGGGCTCGGGATCGGCTTTGTCAGCGATACCCCCTTCAACCGTCAGCTCGATGTGCACTATGTCGAGCTGGAGGACATCTATCTGTATTTCCCGGTGTACATGGTGTGGAAGACGAATCTCCTGACCTCCTCCATCGTTCAGGCTTATAAGGATTTTGTGCTCAGCGCACACCACCGGGGTCTCTTCAGCGCAAATATGGACAGCGCAGTGTCGATTGAACACAACGCCCCGTCCATTGCTGAACGGACGGCCGAAACCGTCCTCGATTAGTTCAAGTTATCTAACCCATAAATTTATTCATCTATTTCACCCGGCCGTCCCCATCTTCCCGTCAAAAAAAAGCAGCAGAAAACGATCGTTTTCTGCTGCTTTTCTGCTGTCGGTCCGGTGTACGTTCCTTGACGCGGGACACAAAAACCCTCATGATAGGAACGTACGACAAAACGCGATGAAAGGATGCTCCTATGATATACAATCTGATCAACGGTCTTGCCATTGCATTCGGCGCATTGCTCGGCTTCCTGTTTCGAAAGGGACTTTCTCCCGCCATGCGCGACACGCTGGTGCTCGGGATGGGACTGGGTACACTTTATATCGGAATTTCCAGCTTTAACGCAAAAGCGGACAGCTTGTGCGTCCTGGGAATTTTGGCTGTCGGGATTCTCCTCGGCGAGGCGCTTCACCTTCACGAGCACCTTCAACGCTTCGGCCGAAAAATGGACGCCCGCATCCACGCCGAAAACGGATACTCCCTCTCCAATGGCTTTATCGCTGCATCGATTCTTTTTTGCGCCGGAAGCATGGGCATTCTCGGCGCGCTGCAGGCCGGCGCCGGTGACGGCGCTACGCTGTTGGCAAAGGCGGTTATCGACGGCAGCATTGCGCTGGTCTATAGCGCCATTCTCGGCATAGGCGTCGCTTTTTCAGGGCTCTCGGTCATCCTCTATCAGGGCGTCTTCGTGCTGCTCGCTCACACGCTTGCGCCGTTTCTGACGGAAACCGTGCTGGCCACCCTGTCCTCCGTCGGCGGCATCATTATTCTGGCGATCGGCATGGATATGATCCTGAAAAAGAATTTCCGCCTCACCAGCTTCCTGCCCGCGATTTTCCTCGTTCTTTTGATGGGCGTTCTGCGCTTGCTCTAAACGCCCAGACCCCGTTCTGCGAGATCCCTCTGCGCCGTCCGTGCCGTTTGGACGAGCCAGCGCATCGCCTCCCCCGGATGTGCGCCCACAGCCGTCTCTCCGGTCAGCATCAGATACGAGCAGCCGTCCAGCACAGCATTATAGATATCCGATACCTCTGCGCGCGTCGGCACGGGACGGTCAATCATCGAATCCAGCAGCTGTGTCACAACTAAAAAAGGTCTTTTTTTCGCTCGACAGATTTCTGCGAGCTTTTTTTGTAGTCGAGGCACCTCGCAGAGCGGGAACGCATTGCCCAAATCGCCGCGCGCAATAACGAGGACGTCGCAATGATCCGCCAGTTCCTCTGCGCGCGCCACGCCCTCCGGCGTTTCAATTTTGGCGAACAGCCGCACCCGCGGCGCACCGGCCTCATCGAGCGAACGCCGAATTTCTTCGAGATCCTCCACGCGCTCGCAGAATGGCACCATGATTTCCCCAATGCCGCATTCCCGTAAAAGCGACAGGTTTTCGCGATCCGACTCCGTTAAGATCGAGAGCGGCACCTCCTTGCCCTCGATTTTAATCGTCTTGCGCGAGGAGAGCGCGCCTCCGCGAAGCACGCGTGCGCAAAACCCGCCTGACGCTTTGGACACCACCTCCGCCAACAGCTTGTTGTCGTCCAGGTTGATGCGATCGCCAACCGCAACACACGAGATCAGTTCCTCCGGCACCGGAATTTCCGTATTCTCTCCAAAATCGAGATATTCTCCTTCCCGCAGCAGGCGTTCCTTGTCCAATCGGCCGATTCGCAGCTTCGCGCCCTCCAGATCGATCAGAAAGCGAAGAGAGCGCCGCTCCTGCCGCAGCTTTTTCTGAAAGGACTGCAAAACCGGCTGAATTGCCCGAAGCGAGCCATGCGCGAGATTGTAGCGAAGTCCCGTCATTCCGAAATCCATTAACGCCAAAAGCGTCTCCTCGTCCATGCACGACGGCCCCAGTGTTGCGTAATAATTCATGTTATTTCTCCGTTTCCCATTCCGAAAGCACTTCAAAAGCCCCCTCCCAGTCCAGCAGATTTTGACAGATATAACGTATCTGAAGCCCCATGGGCACAAGATCGGCATATTTTACCGATGACAAAAGCCTTTTTCGAAGAAGCTCCTCGCTTCTCAGCAAATTCTCCGCCTGCTCAATCGCTTTGGATGCATCTCTAATCCACAAAACAACGCGGCTAAGAACCTCGTACAGACCCACTCCCCGGATACAGGCCTCGGACGGGCGCCAGCTCAGTCCCGGCTGCCTTCCCCGCTCCGCCAGATACGCCGAAAACAGAACATACAACGTCTGCTCGATCCTCGTTCCGGTGAAGCACAGTAAAGCATCCTCGCCCGTCCCATCCGAAATAAGCTGAAGCCGCGTATGTGCGGGAATTTTCCGCCGCATCCGCGCCAGCACATCCGCCGCCGATTCACCGCGCAGCCTGGCGGAGCCCTCCCGGAGCAAACGAAGCATTTCCTGTCGGAGCAATCGGCTGACCGATGCGCCGCGCCCCGAAAACGTCGGCGCCTGCCCCTCGCTTGCCGGTTTTACCTGAATGCGGTGCGCTTTTTCATCGATTTCCTCGATCACCCACATGCGGCCGGAGAGTAAAATGCAGCTGCCGGTCTGCATGGACAGTGTCAGGGGAAGCGAACCGATGCGCTGTCGGTCAAAGCGAACCTCATACTCCTCCTCCGAAAAGAACATCGTATAAAAATCGCGTCGGAAAACTACCGCCTCAGCTGACTGACCCAAAATCACTTCGGGCTCCTCCGCTCCGAGCCACTCCAGATAATCCTCTTCGACTAAAAATGCCACGATCTCCCGAAGCTCCTCCTCCTCGATGGAGGCCCATACCATGCGCTGGCGAAGGCGTGTCAAAAGGGAGGCGACGGGCACCGACGTACACGCCAAAACCTCCGCCAGAATCTGATGCGCCAGCATCGGATAAGGCTTTGTTATCGGGCGGATTTCCTCGAGCTCGCCGCGCAGCACGAGAGACAGCGCGGCCATTCCCTGTAAAAAGGACCAGTCCGTCGTCGCATAAAAATAGAGAGTGGAGGGCTCTGCCGTCCATTTCCCCCGTTCCTGCCGCTCCCCGCGGCCGCTTCGTCCAAGCCGCTGGGCGAGGGAGGATGCCGATAACGGCGCTTCCACCTGAACCACGCCATCGACCGCGCCGATATCAATGCCAAGCTCCAGCGTCGAGGTACAGCAGATGGAAAACCGCGTCCCCGCTTCCCGCGCAAATTGCTCGGCCTCCAGCCGAAGCTGCCGTTCGACCGAGGAATGGTG
>JAEXCD010000045.1 GCA_023393715.1 Bacillota bacterium | reverse complement strand
CGAGTCGACACTGCCGCCGCAGGAGACTTCGGAGGAATCCTCCGAAACGCCGCAGGAGCCGCAGGCGACTGAAGTGACGATGTGGACGACGACGGAATTGAATATCCGCGAAAAGGCGTCGAAGGATGCCAACGTGGTGAAGACATTGGCAAAGGGCGCGTCCGTGACGGGTGTGATTCAGGACGGCTGGATGGCGCTGTCCGACGGAAGCGGTTTTGTTTCCACCGATTTCCTGACGGCTGAACAGCCTGAGCCGCAGCCGGAACCGGAGCCGCAACCGACGCCGGAGCCCACACCGCAGCCAGAGCCGGAGCAGGGAGAGGCGTTCAGCGGTTATGTTCAGGTAGCTGCGGCGAACGTCCGCAAGGGCCCGGGTGTTGAGCACGATGCCATCGGCACATTGCCGCGTAATACGTATGTCGAAGGAAAACGCACGGAGGCGTGGGTTGCCTTTGATTACAATGGAACTACGGCCTATGTTTCCGCAGTTCTGCTGGGCAGCGAGAAGGTAGAGGAGAGCTCGGAGCAGCCGCCGGAATCCTCTTCTCAGGACAAGCCGGCGGAGTCCTCGTCGCAGGAAAATCCGCAGTCCAGTTCGACGATCGAACAGATTGTCAGCGCCGCCTACGGTCAGTTGGGTACGCCGTACGTTTTTGCCGGCTCGACGCCGGGATATGCGTTGGACTGCTCAGGCTTTACGATGTGGCTGTACAGGACCTATGCGGGTATTTCGCTGCCGCATGATGCGGAGATCCAGGCTCAGTACGGCTGGTCGGTATCGCGTGAAAACCTGCAGCCGGGCGATCTGCTGTTCTTCAATAATTCATGGTCCAGCGGAATTGAGCACGTCGGGATTTACGTCGGCGGCGGTACGATGATCCATGCATCGTATTCGAACGGCTGTGTCGTTACGGCCGATATCAACTCGAGCTACTACGTCGAGCATCTGGTGGCGATTCGCCGCCTGGTAAACTGATTCAGAGCAAATAGAGAGCGACCGCCGACGGCGGTCGCTTTTTCATTTGAACGATTTACGCTATACTGTTAGATATCAATTGGAAAACGGGAGTAAAATATATGGAAAACAACCAAGAAACGCGCCGGAAGGTTGTTCTGAGTCTGGTCCAGCCCTCCGGGGATTTGACGATTGGCAATTACCTCGGCGCTATTCGCAATTTCGTCAAGCTGCAGGAACAGGCGGAGTACGAGTGCTTTTTCGCACCGGCAGATCTGCATGCGATTACCGTGATGCAGAACCCGGCGGATCTGCGCAGAAGAACGAAGGAAATCATCGCCTATTACATCGCCTGCGGATTGGATCCGGAAAAGGTGACGCTCTTCATCCAATCGCAGGTGCCGCAGCATACGCAGCTGTGTTGGGCGCTGAATTCGATCAGCTACATCGGCCAGCTGTCCCGTATGACGCAGTACAAGGATAAAGCGGCGAAGCATGCGGATAATCTCAACTCCGCTCTGCTGACCTATCCTGTCCTGATGGCGGCGGACATTTTGCTGTATCAGACGAACTATGTACCGGTGGGCGAGGATCAAAAACAGCACCTCGAGCTGACGCGAGACCTGGCGGAGCGCTTTAACGCGCGCTATTCGGATACCTTTACCATTCCGGAGCCCTTTATCCCCAAAAATGCCGCGCGAATCATGAGTCTGAAGGATCCGACGGCAAAGATGAGCAAGTCGGACAGCGATCCCAACGCGTTCATCCTGATCAAGGACGAGCCGCAGGCCATCCGGCGCAAAATCGCCCGTGCCGTAACGGATTCCAAGGCAAAATTCTGCTACTCGGATGAGCAGCCGGGTCTGAAAAATCTGATCAATATTTACGCCGCCTATACAGACGAGGAGCCTCAGGCTGTTGCAGCCCGTTTTGCCAACAGCAGCTACGCCGATTTCAAGAGCGAGCTGGCCGAAAAGATCATAGAGAGCATGGAGCCGATTCGCCGGCGCTTTGAGGAGCTGATGAAGGACAAGGATTATCTGCCGGGCGTCTACGCGAAGGGCAGCGAGGCGGCGCGCAGAGCCGCGCAGCGCACGTTGTCAAAGGTATATCGGAAGATGGGCTTTTTACAGTAGCGGTTGTGAGGGAAATTCTTTTTGGAGATCATAAATTAAGGAGAGAAAAATGACAGCAGAAAAGAAAATTGCGATCCAGGAGACCTATGGCGAAAGATTCCAGCACTGTTGGGGATGCGGGCCGAAGAACGGCGCGGGAATCCACCTGAAATCCTATCCCAGCGAGGACGGAACGAAATGCATTTGCCGTTATACGCCGGACGGAATGTATACGGGCGGCGTGCCGAACAATCTCTTCGGCGGCATGATCGCGGTAATCTTTGACTGTCACGGCACCGCCTCGGCCGCTTGGTTTGCGCATCAGAATAAGGGACTGCAGCTTACGGAGGATACGGTAATCGGACGCTTTATCACGGCAAGGCTCGAGATTGATTTCAAAAAACCGATCCCAATCAATGACGAAATTACCGTTACGTCCACGGTAGAGGAGTTGGGCGAGCGAAAGGTGATCGTCAATATGGAGATGGAAGCGGGCGGCGAGCTTCGCGCAAGAGCGAGGATGGTTGCCGTTGGCGTAAAGGACAACATGTAACGCTGGCATAAAGAACAGCATATAACGCCGCGAGTCGGGTGTTCGGATCGCTTTATGCGAAAAGAGCCATAAATAGCAAAGGCCGCACCGAAGGAGATCCTTCGGTGCGGTCTTTTGTTTTACCTCTGCCTGAAATGTGCCGGCCTAAAATTTTTCGGTCTCAGATCCGGTCTCGAAAAATCGCTGCGCGGGACGTTCGTCAGCAGAGCTGTTTTATTTTCGTCGCTGTTGGCGCGATCAGTTCTTTTTCGCTTCCACCGCAGCCTGAGCAGCAGCCAAACGGGCGATGGGGACGCGGTACGGAGAACAGGATACATAGTCGAGGCCGACGCCGTCGAGGAACTTGACGGTTGCCGGGTCACCGCCGTGCTCGCCGCAGATGCCGACGTGCAGCTTGGCATTTGCGCCGCGGCCCAGTTTCACCGCGTTTTGAATCAGCTTGCCGACGCCCTTCTGATCGAGGGAGATGAACGGATCTTTCTCGAAGATGTTCTTGTCGAGGTATTCGGTGAGGAACTTACCGGCATCGTCGCGCGAGAAGCCGTAGGTCATCTGCGTCAGGTCATTCGTTCCGAAGGAGAAGAAATCGGCGACTTCGGCAATTTCATCCGCCAGCAGCGCCGCGCGCGGAATTTCGATCATCGTTCCGAGGAGGTACTCCATGCGCTCACCCTGTTCCTCAAAGACTTTTTCAATTTCACCGCGAACCTCGGCGTTGACGTGAGCGAGCTCCTTCGGGTCGCCGGCCAGAGGAATCATGATTTCCGGCGTGAAGGCCTCAACTCCATCGCGACGTGCACGGAGCGCAGCCTGCATAATGGCGCGCGCCTGCATGCGGTAGATTTCCGGATAGGTGACGGCCAGGCGAAGTCCGCGGTGTCCGAGCATCGGGTTGACTTCCTTCAGGCCTTCAACCGTTTCGTGTACCTTTTCAACGGAAATGTTCAGCTCGTTGGCCAGGAGCTGCATCTCTTCCTCGGTCTGCGGCACGAACTCGTGCAGCGGGGGATCGAGCAGACGGATCGTCATCGGGCGTCCCGCCATGATCCTGTACATTTCGTAGAAGTCCTCTTCCTGCATCGGTTCGAGCTTTGCCAGCGCCTTTTCACGCTGCTCCGCCGTCTCCGAAAGGATCATTTCGCGGACGCTGTGGATGCGGTCGCCGCCGAAGAACATGTGCTCCGTACGGCAGAGGCCGATGCCCTCGCAGCCGAAGTCGACGCCCTGCTGCGCATCCTTCGGAGTGTCAGCGTTCGTGCGCACCTTGAGGCGCTTGATCTCGTTGACCCAGCTCATGAAGGTGCCGAAATCACCCGTGAGCTGCGGCGCCTGCTTCTCGAGCTCGCCGATGTAGATGTGACCGGTCGAACCATCGATGGACAGAACATCCTGATCGGTGAGTACGTGTCCGTTGACGGTGACCGTCCGCTTTTCTTCGTCGATTTTCAGCGCGTGCGCACCGGAAACACAGGACTTACCCATGCCGCGTGCAACGACGGCCGCGTGCGAGGTCATACCGCCGCGTGCGGTCAGAATACCGTCTGCAGAAACCATGCCCTGGAGATCCTCCGGGGAGGTTTCCGTGCGAACCAGAATGACGGTTTCGCCTGCGTCGTTGCGGCGCTTTGCCTCTTCCGCTTCAAAAGCGATCTTACCGGAGGCAGCGCCCGGAGAAGCGGCCAGACCGGTCGCAATCGGCGTCGCCTTTTTGAGGGATTCGCTGCTGAACGTCGGGTGCAGGAGCTGATCCAGCGCCTTCGGCTCGACGCGCAAAACAGCGGTTTCCTTGTCGATCTTTCCTTCGTTGACGAGATCGACGGCGACCTTTACGGCTGCCGCAGCGGTGCGCTTTCCGTTTCGCGTCTGAAGGAGGTAGAGCTTTCCGTCCTGAATCGTAAACTCCATATCCTGCATATCGGCATAATGATCCTCGAGCGTGTGCGCCGTGCGGATAAACTCATCGTACACCTCGGGCAGCTCCTCCTTCAGCGTCTCGATGTGCTGCGGGGTGCGGATACCGGCAACGACATCCTCGCCCTGTGCGTTCATCAGATACTCGCCGAAAATCTTGTTCTCGCCCGTCGCCGGGTTTCTCGAGAAGGCAACGCCCGTGCCGGACGTATTGCCCATGTTTCCGAAGACCATGGTCTGGACATTGACGGCCGTACCGAGAGAATTTGGGATATCGTTCATCTTGCGGTACAGGATCGCGCGGTCGTTGTTCCAGGATTTGAAAACCGCTTCGATGGCCAGGTAGAGCTGCTGCATCGGCTCCTGCGGGAACTCCTCGCCCTTCAATTCCTTGTACAGTGCTTTATAGCCAATGACGACTTCCTTCAGATCCTCTGCCGTCAATTCGGTGTCGAGTTCAACGCCGCTCTTTTCCTTCTGCGCCTGCAAAATGGCCTCGAAGCGGCTCTTTGGCAGTTCCATCGCCACATCTGAGAACATCTGGATGAAACGGCGATAGGAATCGTAAGCCCAACGCGGATTGCCGGAGTTTTGCGCTACGGCTTCGACGGACTGGTCATTCAATCCGAGGTTCAGGATGGTGTCCATCATGCCCGGCATCGAAATCGGCGCGCCGGAACGAACCGAAAAGAGCAGCGGATCATTGGCGTCGCCAAAGCGCTTGCCATTCACCTTTTCGACATCCGCCAAATGCCGGTTGATCTCCTCCTTGAGCTCGGGCCACAGTTCATGAACCTCCTGGAACTGCGTGCAGGCCTCCGTCGTTACGATGAAGCCATAGGGAACGCGAATTCCGATCTTGGTCATCTCGGCAAGATTGGCGCCCTTGCCGCCGAGGAGGCTGCGTTGATCCTTATTGCCCTCCTCGAAGTTGTACACGTACTTCTTTCCCATACTTTAATACTCCTTTCTGAGCTTGATGTTCTATCCGATCAAAGGCGCCCGTCAAGGGTGCGAATGATGACATCGGCCGTCTCTTCGACCGAACGCGTCGAGACGTCAATGATAGCACAACCTATTTTTTTCATGATTTCATGAGCGTATTGCAGCTCGCTCAAAATGCGTTCCCTTGAAGCGTATTCCGCGTTCTCGGGGAGGCCCAGAGATCTGAGCCGCGCCATGCGCGTTGCCACGAGGATATCGCAGGAAACCGTCAGACCGAAAATTTTCGAGGAGGAAACCTCAAACAGCTCGGCGGGCGGCGGCGTCTCGGGCAGGAGCGGAAGGTTGATGACGCGATAGTTTTTGTTGGCCAGGTACATCGACAAAGGGGTCTTCGTCGTTCTTGAGATGCCGATGAGGCAGATGTCTGCGGCAAACAGCCCCTGAATGTCCTTTCCGTCATCATACCGCGAGGCGAAATCGATCGCATCCATGCGGCGCATCAGCTCCTGACTCGCGGTCGCCCGCTCAGGTCGGGACGAAAGAGAGGCCTCGTCAAAAAGCGGCTGCACGGCGTGAACGACGGGAGCCAACACGTCAAAGTAAGCAATTTTGTGCAAATCACAGAAGTTTCGCAGATAATCCTCCAAAGCCGGACGCTGAAAGGTATACAGCACGATCGGATTGTCACCTGCGTTTACGGCGCGGAGCAAAACCCGTTCCAAATCCCATTGATTATCGACATAGGAAAAGGGTTGGACGGACGGTGCCGGATTCAATTTTTTAGCCGCGATCTCGGCAATTCCTGCGACGCCTTCGGCGGATGCGTCCGAGAGTGCGTAGAGTATCTGGTTTGTCATAGGCGCTCCGTGTGCTTCAGCGATATTCCATGAAATACACCGTCATTATACCATATACGCATACCATATCCGCGCGAACTATCGCGCAGTCATGATGCCTGTTAGATACCCACTAATGGAGCGATGAATGCATCGGAAGGAAAAAAATCAGCCGGCTGCCGGGTGCAAGGGGGATTCGGTCATGCCGAAGCTCGGGAGAGCGTCGGAGGATACGGTCGCCGGGCACAAAGGGGATTCGGCGCAGGCGGCAAAATGTGGTAGAATAAAGAGAATGAGAAATGAGGAGGACGACATGGCGAAGGAAAAACGGCAGGAGCGCAGGCCGCAAAATAAAAATACCGGTAAAGTCTGGGCGAGAGTGGGCGCGATCAGCTTAGCGGCGCTCATGGTGATGGGCGTCGTAATGATGTTTGTGCAAAGCCTTGCCTACTGAACCTGTGTGAGGCACGCCCGGTCATTTTGGACAAAGCCTCGCGCTGAAGCTGCAGAGGCTGCGGGATGAATCAGGTGAGATCCTTTTGCCCGACCGGATCATGAGCCGAGGCGGCGCAGTCCGGGCAGATGCCGAAAAAGCGCAGATCGGTGCTTTGCACCTCAAATGCGTCGAGCTCGGGAATCCGGGATGCGTCGACCGCGTAGGGGATGTTCCACAGCCGGCCGCACCTGCGGCATTGAAAATGCGCATGGGAGGCGGTTATGGGATCGTAGTGGACAAATCCATCCGCGCCCTGAATTTCGATGAGCAGTCCCTGTCCGACAAACAGACGAAGCGTATTGTAGACGCTGGCGCGTGAAACCGATGCGTGCGCGGCACAGAGCGATTGATAAATCTGCTCCGCAGAAGGATGCGTTGTATTTTGTGCCACGCATTGCCAAATGGCCCGTCGCGTGGCCGTCGGCTTAATGCCGTGCTGTTGAAGCAGATTTGCAGTGACGGTAGACATAGAACCTCCTTGCTCCGAAATGTGGCGAAGCGCGTCGTGCTTTATTCTACCGCAACTCGGCGCGGGAGAAAAGCGTGTTACTCGGGATTCGTGACACAGGCATATGAAATGTGGTAGAATACCAAAAAATCAATAGTTTGCGTTGAAAAAGAGGAGTAACGGCGGGAATCCTGCAGAGAGCAGGCGGATGGTGCGAGCCTGTGGAGGAATGTCGTGAAGTCGCTTTGGAGCAAAGCTGACCCGACAGTTTTCGGGAAGAGTGAAAAAGATAGGTGGTACCGCGATTCGTCGCCCTATGGGACGGATCGCTTTTTTTGTGGACTGAGGGACTTGCCCGCTCGATGGAGGAATCATGAAAAATCTGAACAAAACCTACGATCCGAAGGAATTTGAAGAGCGAATTTACCGCATGTGGGAGGAAGAGGGTGACTTTATCGCCGATGCCGGCAGCGGAAAGGAGCCGTATACCATCGTCATGCCGCCGCCCAATGTCACGGGCAACCTGCACCTGGGACATGCGATGAACAATACGCTGCAGGATATCCTCATTCGCTGGAAGCGAATGAGCGGATATGAGGCGTTATGGGTGCCGGGAACGGATCACGCATCGATCTCGACGGAAGCCAAGGTCGTCGACCGCCTTCGCAAGAGAGGCATATCCAAAAAGGAGATCGGGCGCGACGCATTTTTAGAGGAAGCGTGGGCATGGACTGAGGAATATGGGGACAACATCAAGCACCAGCTGCGCAAGCTCGGCGTATCCTGCGACTGGAGCCGCGATCGCTTCCCGCTGGACGCGGGGCTGTCCAAGGCGGTCAATCACGGCTTTAAGCCCATGTATGAGGAGCATTTGATCTATCGGGGCGACCGAATCGTCAACTGGTGTCCGAGCTGCGGAACGGCGATTTCGGATGCGGAGGTGGAGCATCAGGACGAAACGGGTCATCTGTGGCATATCCGGTATCCGAGAAAGGACGGAAAGGGCTTCATCCAAATCGCGACGACGCGTCCGGAAACGATGCTGGGTGATCTCGCCGTGGCGGTCAACCCCGAGGACGGACGCTACGCGGATCTGATCGGGAAAACCGTGATTTTGCCGCTTGTCGGGCGGGAAATTCCCGTCATTGCGGACGAGTATGTCGAAACGGAATTCGGTACGGGCTGCGTCAAAATCACGCCGAGTCACGACCCGAACGATTTTGAGGTGGGCCAGCGCCATGGGCTGGGTCAGTGCGTCGTCATCGGCGAGGAGGGCCAGATTCTCGAGGGCTATGCGCCGTACTCGGGACTCGACCGTTACGAAGCGCGAAAGCGGATCGTCGCCGATCTGGCGGAGCAGGGCCTCCTCGACCATGTGGAGGAGCTGCCTCATGCCGTCGGACACTGTGAACGGTGCGGGAC
>JAEXCD010000112.1 GCA_023393715.1 Bacillota bacterium | reverse complement strand
GCCACAGACATATATGAACGAGTCCGGGCGTGCGGTAAAGGACATCGTCGATTTTTACAAGCTGGAAATGACGCAGCTCATCGTGATTTGCGATGATATCGACATTCCGCTCGGTACGATTCGCATTCGGCGAAAGGGCTCTGCAGGAACGCATAATGGAATGCGTTCCGTCGTATACCAATTGAACGACGATTCCTTTCCGCGGATTAAGATTTCCGTCGGCCGAAGACCGGCGTACATGGATCTTGCCGCCTTTGTGCTGTCACAGTTTGATGCGAAGGAGCAGAAGGCCGTCGGGGAAGAAATTCGTTGTGCGGCGGACGCGGCGGAACGGGTGATACAAAACGGCGTTGAAGCGGCGATGAACACGTATAACGCCTGGCGCGCGCCCTCCGTCCCGCACGAAACGGCGGCGGAGCGAGCGAAAAGAGAGGCGGAGCGTGCGGAGCAGGATGCCTTTCGCGCGGTCGGATGTGGGATGAAAGAGAATACAGACGAACGTGAATCGCGTAAGTAAGGAAGCGTATTCATGAGACAGATAGGAAACGATCTGCACGCAGACCCCCAGTTTGAGAAGCTGCTGGGGGCCGTGCGCGGAGGAATAAAAAGCATCTATTTACACGGTTTGGTGAAAGAGAGTGTGGGTCATTTTTTGTTCTCCGTTTCGGAGAGCTTAGAACGACCTGTTTTTGTCGTGTCTGAAAATATCCGGCGATCGGGCGAGCTTGTCGATGAAATCAAACGGCTCTGCGAATCGGGGGCGGAGCTTTACCCGGAGGAGGAGCTTAATTTCTTTTCGGCGGACAGCGTGATTGCACGGGCAAAGGAACAGCGCCTTCGCGTGATGAGCAAGCTTTCTCAGGGCAAGCCCATCGTCGTCGCGACGACGCTTTCGGCGATAAAGCGCCGCGTCACGCCGCCCAAGCTGTTTCAGCGAGATACGCTGCGGCTCTCCGTCGGCATGGAAATAGCGCAGGAGGAGCTGATCGATTGTCTGCACGACATGATGTACGAACGCGTGCCGAATGTAGAGCACCGTGGTCAGTTTTCCGTGCGCGGGGGGATTATTGACTGTTTTTCGATGGTGGAGGAGCAGCCGTTTCGAATCGAATTGTTTGATACGGAAATCGACAGCATTCGAAGCTTCGATATTTCGACGCAGCGCTCGTCAATGAACCAAACGCAATGCCGCGTCGAACCGGCTCAGGAGCTGAAGCTGCTGCCGTCCGATCTGGATGAGGTGCTCGACGGTGTGCAGTCGGATCTGGATTTTCATAAGCGCCACGAAAGCTACGGGCGCGACGATCTTCACGCCACAGAAAAGTTTCAGCGCATGATGGCGCAGATGCGGGAGCAGGGACGTATTGCCAACGAGGATCTGTTTTCCGTATACCTGCGCAAAAAGCGTCAGGCCTCGCTGCTCGATTACCTTCCGGAGGATGCGCTGGTCGTATTCGAGGATTACAACCGCATCTTTGATCGCGAAAGCGGCAGGGAAAAGCTGTGGAATGAAGAGCTGGCAAACTACCTGGATCGCGGAGAAATTCTGCACACGCATCTGAAAAGCACGTTTCCCAACGCTGAGCTGATCGCGCGCCTTCGCGCGCATTCGGTATTGAATCTGACACAGATACTGAAGCAATCGCATGCCCTGAGCCCCGAGCTGCTGCTGCAGATGCGCAGTATTGAAGCGGAGCGGTTTGACCGACGCTGGGATGATTTTTGCAAAACGCTGCGCGAACGGATGAAGCAGAACTACCGCATTTTGTTTTTTGCCGGAGACGCACTTCACGCCATGGCTGCCCGGCTCGAGGATGCCGGAATTCCCATCGGTCTGGAGGAATCGGGCGCGGAGCCTGAAATCGGGCGCGTGGTTCTGTCCGGCAAATCCTATGCGCAGGGATTTCGCTATCCGGACATCCGTTTTTGGGTGATTACGCAGACGGAAATCACGGGGCGTGAAAAGCGAAAAACCATAAAATCCGCACCGAAATCAAGCCGCGATTTTATTCAATACCAAGATTTCGCCGTCGGGGACTACGTCGTTCATGAAACCTATGGAATCGGTCAGTATGCCGGTCTGCGAAGCATGGATGTTCAGGGGAATACGCGGGATTTTCTTTGCATTGAGTATCGGGGCAAGGATACGCTCTATATTCCGACGGAAGAGATGAACCTGATCGGTAAGTATATCGGACAGGAGGGCAAAGCGCCGCATCTGTCGACGCTCGGCGGCGGTGATTGGCAAAAGGCAAAAAGCCGCGTAAAGAAAGCGGTGGATCAGATCGCGGAGGATCTGGTCGAGCTTTATGCCAAGCGGGCCAAGGTGCAGGGATATTCCTTCTCGCCCGATACGCCGTGGCAGGCGGAATTCGAAGAGGCCTTTCCGTATGAGGAGACCGCTTCTCAGCTGCGCGCCGCGAAGGAGATCAAGGCGGATATGGAATCGACGCGCCCGATGGACCGTTTGCTGTGCGGCGATGTCGGATACGGAAAGACGGAGGTCGCGCTTCGAGCCGCATTTAAGGCGATTATGGATGGAAAGCAGGTCGCATTTCTCTGTCCGACGACGATTCTGACGCAGCAGCATTACTCGACGATGGTGGATCGGTTTGAAAAATTTGCCATTCATACGGAATTTCTGTCCCGCTTTAAGACGCCGCAGCAGCAAAAGGCGGTGCTGGACGGATTAAAGAAGGGCTCTGTAGATATCGTAGTCGGCACGCATCGCCTGCTGTCAAAGGATATTCAGTTCGCGAACCTGGGACTTCTCATCATTGATGAGGAGCAGCGATTTGGCGTCAAGGACAAGGAAAAAATTAAAAAGTGGAAGGAAAACCTTGATGTGCTGACGCTTTCGGCGACGCCGATTCCGCGCACGCTGCAATTATCCCTGACCGGAATTCGCGACATGAGCCTTTTGGAGGAGCCTCCGGAGGAGCGTTACCCGACGACGACCTACGTTATGGAGTACGACGCCGGTGTCGTGCGCGATGCCATTCAGCGCGAGCTCGACCGAAGCGGTCAGGTGTACTTCGTCTACAACCGGGTGTATGATATCGATCATATGGCTGCGCGGCTTCAGGAACAGGTGCCCGGGGCGGCGATTGAGATTGCGCACGGGAAAATGACGACGAGGCAGCTTGAAAATGTGATGGAGCGCTTTGTGGAGGGCGAGATCGATATCCTTTTGTCGACGACGATCATTGAAACCGGTATGGATATTCCCAATGTCAACACACTGATCGTATACAATGCGGATCGGATGGGGCTGTCTCAGCTCTACCAGCTCAAGGGGCGCATCGGCCGCTCGGATCGCATGTCCTTCGCTTACTTTACGTACGAGCCCAATAAAGTGATCTCGGAAATTTCGGAAAAACGGCTCAAGGCGATCAAGGATTTTTCGGAGTTTGGTTCGGGCTACAAGATCGCCATGCGCGACTTAGAGCTTCGCGGAGCAGGAAATCTTCTGGGCGAGAGTCAGTCGGGACACGTGGAATCCATCGGCTATGAGCTGTATGTTCGCATGCTGGAGGACGCGGTTTCGCGCATCAAGGGACTGAACAAAAGGGAGATGCAGCGCGAGATTCGCGTGGATATCAAGACGGACGCTTTTATCTCAGAAGATTATATTGCACATACTGTCGACAAAATTATGATGTATCGTAAGATTGCCTCGGTGGACAGTGAAGCAGCCTACGATGCCATGGTGGAGGAGCTCATCGATCGCTACGGTGATATTCCGAAAAGCGTGCTCAATATTCTGGACGTCGTTCTGATCAAGCATTGGGCTACGGAACTGGGCTTTGATCAGGTTCGCGAAATAGACGGCGCGATTGAACTTCGCTATGATACCTTTGAGCGTTTTTCCGTCGAGATGCTGGAAAAAATCGCGCATGGCTATCAGGGGCCGCTGACCTTTGATTTTCAAAAGGTACCGACGTTCAAGGTGCAGTCGACGGCAAACAAGCTGAAGGATGTCCTTCGCTTGCTCAAGTGGATGAAACAATTACAGGAAACCGAAAACAAGGAGGAAGTATGAAAAAACGTGGAATGGCAGGTGCTTTGAGCCTGATGCTTTTATTGGCGGGTTGCGGAGCGGGGGAAAAGACGGCTCAGGGGACGTACGCTACGGTCAACGGGGTTGAAATTACCAATGCGGATTATGAGAAGAACCTCGATCTGTATACAAAGATGCTGATTGCGCGCTACCAGGTGAAATCGACAGTGGAAAATTTGCTGATTCACGATGCCGTTGTTCGTCAGGAGCTTGAAAAGAACAAAATTGAAGTGACGCAGGATCGGCTGGACGCCGACGTGCAGGAGGCGATTAAGAACCTGGGCGGTGATGCCGCGTTCCAACAGCTGCTGAAGGATTTGGATATTACGGAGGCGCAGTATCGCGAAAGTCTGCGCCATGAAACGAACTACAAGGTTCTGTTGGATTGGTATATTGAGCAGCATCCGGCATCCGATACGGAGATGAAGGATTTTTATGAGAAAAATAAGGACGCGCTCGAGAAGGTAACGGTGAGCCATATTCTGGTGGCAAGCGAGGAAGAGGCACAAAAGGTCAAGGAGCGCCTGGAAGCCGGCGAAAAGTTCGAGGATCTGGCAAAGGAATTGTCTACGGATCCCGGTTCTGCGGCAAACGGCGGTTCGATGCAGGAAACCTCGCCTTCGACCTATGTGTCGGAATTTGCACAGGCGCTTACGAAGCTGGAGGTCGGGCAGATCAGCGATCCGGTAAAGACGGAATTCGGCTATCACATCATTCGTCTGGACGGTCGA
>JAEXCD010000034.1 GCA_023393715.1 Bacillota bacterium | reverse complement strand
CCTCTCCCCGAAAGTAAATCTTTCCCTCCGTCGGTTTTGCCAGCCCCGATATGGCATTGAACAGCGTGGTTTTTCCCGCCCCGTTTGGCCCGATGATGGAAAAAATATGGCCCTCGGGAACCTCGATCGATACATCGGTCAATGCCTGTACTCCACCGAAACGCTGTGTGACATGCTGCGTATTCAAAATGATGTTCATTTCTCATCCCTCTCTTCCATCGCCTGATGTCTTAAAAGCTTGATCTGACGGAAATTGAGCCCTCCCAGCAAGCCGTTCGGACGGAAAACCATCATCAAAACCAGCAGAGCTCCGTAAATGATCTGGCGATAATCCGACAAAAACCGCAGGGCTTCCGGCAAAATAGAAAGGCTGAACGCACCGACGATGCTGCCCATCAAATTCCCGAGCCCTCCGAAGATCGTCATGGACAGAATCGAGATGGACTGGTCAAAATTAAAGGCGTTCGGATCGATGAAGCCCATATATTTTGCATAAAAGAATCCGGCCATTCCCGCGGTGCCGGCAGAAATCGCGAAGACGATAACGCGATATCGGATCACGTGAATACCCATGGAAATCGCGGCTATTTCATCGTTTTTAATCGCCTGAATCGCCCGGCCATGCTTTGAATGGATCAACAGCAGATACCCGATCAGTACAAGAACCGATATCAGCAGGATGATATAGAACTCGACGCGCATATCCTTGATCGGCGTTCCGAAAAAAGTAAATTTCGGAATATTGGGGATGCCCTGAGGCCCGCGCGTCAGCTCCATCCAGTTTAATTCGATCATTCGGATGATTTCGGAAAAGCCTAACGTCACGATCGCGATAAATCTCGTCGACACGCGCAGGGTCGTCGCGCTGAGGAGCACGCCCACCAGCGCCGTGATGCCGATTGACGCGAGCAGAGCGAACCATTGATTGACGCCGAAGCGGGTCTGAAGAATCGCCGTCGTATACGCACCGATGCCGAAAAACGCGACATGCCCCAGCGAGGTGATGCCGAGATAGCCCGTCAACAGGTTTAAGGACATTGCCAGCACGGTAAAAAGAAGGCAGTTGATCGTAACGGAGTAGAAATATACATTTTGATAAAATATGGAGAGAAGAATGAGCAGCGCATAAAAACCCACATACACCCAGGCCTCGTACTCAGCCCATAATCCGATCACTTTTGATGAAAGAGTCTTTTTCCCGATATCCATGCTACACCTTCTTAATTTCCTTTTTGCCCAACAGCCCCTGCGGACGAATCAGCAGGACCGCAATCAGGATGACAAATGCAACGACATCCCGGTACCCGGAGTTGACATATCCCGCAAACAGCGTCTCGGAGATTCCGATCAGCAGGCCGCCCAATGCAGCGCCCGGGACAGAGCCTATCCCGCCCAGCACGGCGGCCGCAAAGCATTTGAGGCCGACCGTCGCCCCCATCAGAGAATCCACGCGCTGATAATACGTGGCCATCAGAATACCGGCGATCCCCGCAGCAGCAGTACCGATGAAGAAGGTTTGTGAAATTATTTTAGGTACATTGATGCCCATGAGACTGGCCGCCGTCGGATTCTGAGAAACCGCACGCATCGCCGTGCCGAATCTCGTCTTATAGACTATGTAGGACAATACGAGGAGCAGCGTAATCGCGATCAGTCCGATCAGGATTTGTATGCCCTGCACCACAGCATTGCCGATTTTGAAAATACCCAGATTAAACGGATCGGCCATCATCAGCGGCACGGTTCCGAACACGAGAAGCACACCGTTGTTCAACATCGTCTGTACGCCGATGGTGCTGATCAGCGCTGTAATTCCTGCGCCGCCCTTTTTTCGAATCGGGCGAAGCGCCGCCAGGTCCATTCCCGCCCCCAATAGTGCGGTAAACACAATGCTCACAACGGCGGCTAAAACCCAGATGATCACCGAACCCCCGTTGGCGAACAGGCGCAGGCCAATAAACTGCGCGATATACGCCGCCAGCATATAGAACGACGCATGGGCAAAATTGGTAAGCTTGAGCACGCCATATACCATGTTGAAGCCAATCGTCACTAATGCATACGTGACGCCGATGAACAGACCATTCACAAGCTGCTGTAATAACATTCCTCTCTCCCTTCCGACTGTCCGAACTCTATCTATTTCAGGGCCTCCTCGCGATAGCGATCGACCTCATCTCTTGTTGGTATCGAATCTGCGGCGCCTAACCGGGATACCGTCATCGCCGCTGCAATCGCCGCATCCTCCATGGCTTCGGCGATCGGTCTTCCCCGCAGAATATCGGCAATGAAATATCCGCAAAAGGTATCGCCTGCCGCGGTCGTATCAATTACGGGGGTTTCAAATGCACACTGGTTGAAAAGCGTTCCGCGGTTCCAGCACATGGCGCCCTGCTCTCCGACCGTCAAAACAAGCATCGTATTCGGATACCGCAAGCTCAGCACCTTCAGCATGCCGTGATAATCCTCCTGTACGCCGGACAGCGCAGCCGCCTCAGATTCGTTAAGCATTAAGATATCGGCATTCTCCAGCCCGCATTCGCTCAGCGCTTTTGTAATCGGCGAAGGGTTCACAATAATGATCATGCCTTTTTCCCGTGCACGCCGAATCGCGTAATCGACGTTCGATATTTCATTTTGAAGCAACAGCGCATCGCCCTCTTCAAAATGCCCGAGCACCTCATCGATAAATTCCCTGCATACCAGTCCATTGGCTCCGGCACAGACGAGAATACTGTTTTTCCCCTGAGTATCAATCTGAATCACCGCATGGCCGCTTTCCCCCGCAGTTTGTACGACATAATCGGTTCGGACACCGCTGTCCTTGAGTTTGTTTCGCAGCAAAGCGCCGTCTTTTCCGATTTGCCCGCCGTGATACACCTCCATCCCCGCCTTTGCGAGCGCCACGGATTGATTCAAGCCCTTTCCTCCGCAGCAAAAACGCACCTCTTCCGAATGCACCGTTTCACCCTCACGGACGATATGATCCACAAAATAGATACGGTCCATATTCAGGGACCCCAGATTCAGTATCCGCATCTCGCCTCCACTATCGCGCCATTACACTGTTTCGGATCACCAGCGTCGGCTCAAAGATACAGCTGCGCTCGATGATATTGCCTTCCATTTCCGTTAAGAGCACCTCCACGGTTTTTGCCCCGATTTCCTCCACCGGCTGATGTACCGTCGTCAGCGCGGGATGTAATGTCGAGGACACCCACAGATCATCAAAGCCGACAACCGACACATCCTCGGGAATACGCAGCCCCTGTTCCGCGATCGCCTGATAAACGCCATAGGCCATCATGTCGTTAAACGAAAATACGGCGGTGACCGATTGGCGCAGCAGCTCATTCATACCGATCCGTCCGCTGTTCATCTGGAAGTCCCCCTCGAAGATATAGGACTCGCAATACGCCACCCCGAATTCTTCCAGCGCGTCGCGATAGCCCTGAAGGCGCTGCTTCGAGCTCGTCACCGTATGCGGACCGGTAATGCAGCCGATCCTTCTGTGCCCCTGCTCCAGCAGATGCTTCGTCGCCAGGTACCCGCCCCTGCGATGATTCAGCAGCACGGAACTGATGTGATTGCCGCTGAGCTCACGGTCGACCAGGACAAACGGGAGCTTGCTGCACTGTATGAGCTCGGCCGTTTCGAGATCGTTTTCCTCGTTTGCAGAGAAGGATTTTGTGAAAATAACGCCGTCGACCTGCCGGTCCTCAAACATCTGAATATATTCCATGTCCCTCAACGGCTCGTTGCTGCTGTTTCCGTAAACGACGCTGTACCCGAATTTCCGGGCGGACATCTCAATCGCCTTGGACAATTCGGCAAAAAACATATTGCTGTTGTCCGGAATAATGAGACCGATGACATGTGTTTGCTTTGTAACCATGCTGATCGCTAAGCGATTGGGACGGTAGCCTAATTCCTTGGCCGCCTGATTCACCCGATATATCGCCCGCTTTGAAAAGTGGCTGCATTTTCTGTTCAGGATCAGAGATACTGTGGCCGTAGAATAGCCTGCTTTTTTTGCAACATCCTTAATCGTAACCCGCATTTTACTCACCTCATATTGTAAAACGTTTTAATTTATCTTCAAAATAATACTTTTAGAAAAAAATGTCAAGTAGGCGCGCCTATTCTGTTTCCCCGATTGCGTAAAAAAAATATCGCTCCCATAGACAGAAATCCCCCAAAAGCTCAGACCAATGATCTGACTTTTGGGGGATTTCCGAATACGGAATTTGCTTCACGGATGTCGCGTCCCGGAATTACCGACTGGCGTTCATCATATCAATAAGCTGCCGCACGATCGTGCACTCCCGGCTGACGGTTTTTGCAAGCTCCTCTCTCTGGAGGCGCAGCTCGAGCTCCAGCTTGGGAATACAAGCCGCCGCATCTCCTCCGCTTTTCAGGATATCCTGGAGCTGTCGTCCGACGTCATACGTATCCGCAATGGAGGTCACCTTTCCCTTTGCCCATGTACTCACCGCAGACGCTCCGATAACGTGCTCCACGTTATAGTCGTATGCCTCCCGGTCAAAGTGATACGCGTACCAGGTCAGATCCACCTGGCGGAGCGCTTCATAGAGCGCTTTCTCGATCTGTCCTTCGCGAATGTGTGCGATGGCCGCCTCCAGCGCACGGATGTTGTTCCGGTTCCTCACATGAAGAAAATCATAATTCTCGTACCAGTCTAAGCCGAATAATTCGTTGATGATTTTGGCGAAGATTTTTTGGAGATGATTGTTGTACGTTCTTGTCGCATCGTCGAGGGCGGTAAACCGATTCTCCCGGCGCTTCAGCTCTTCTGCGGCCTTTTTCGCCTCAGCGGTCAGCTCCAGCAGCTCCGTGCAGGGCCCCATAAGGACGGTATCCACCGATTCCGCCAGCTTGTCGAACAGCGCGGTAAAATCAAGAGGACGCACGTTCAGCTCGTCAAAGCGCTGAAGCATCGTTCCATACAGGATGTGCGAGGAAAGAAATGCCTCATCGGTATAATCATTAACCTCTTTCTGGTCGGACGTCGAATGGTACGACGGCCAAAAATCAAACCCCTCATACCAGCTTTCCACCGTGGGGATACCGAGCATCGCATACATATAGCTCTCGGTCCACGTCCAGAGCGGACTCTGCGTCCCGAAGGGATACCTGCTTCCCTCGATGGACCGACCGATTTCATTCATGCCCTCGGCCAGCTCATAGGCGCAGCGCACCTGTGCCTCCTTAGCTGTGCTGGCGACCAGATTTCCGTCCAGATTCAGCAGCATAAAGCCATCGCTTCCCCACTCCGGATGCGCATAGGTCAGCTCGGTTGCGCCTCGCGCCCAATCGTAACGGGAGCCCTCCGTGCCCCATTCCTCCGCGCCGTGCAGGCAGACCCGGAGCGTTCTCCTCGGCTGGTATCCGCTCTCGATAAAGGCCCGGCACAGGGAGAGAATGCAGCCGATGCCCGACGCATTGTCCGCAAAGGCGGTGAAATAAGCATCGTAATGTCCGATGAGGTAAATGACCTCCTCCGTTTTTCCCGGAATTTCCCCGATCAGGCAATGCGTGATTCCGTTGTTCGTGATCCGGACATCCGCATTCAATATCGCCTCGATCTCGCCGCCCTGCTCTTCGAGATTTTTCTTGAGCAGCGCCCCCTCTCGAACGGTCATGGAAAAGGTGGGGATATCGCCCTCCGAAGAAATATCCTGCACGCCCAGGGTGTCCTCAGACCAGGAGCAATACCCGCCCGTCTGAACCACGATAATGCCTGCCGCCTTTTTCACGCGTGCCTGACATACCGGCCAATAGATAAACCAGTCGTCGATCATATTGATGTCGAGCAAAACAAATTTTCCGGCGACGTCCTTTCCTTCATAGTCGACGTCGCGTCCCTTGCCGACGTAGACAATCCGAATTTTTTCGTTTTCCGCAAGGCATCTCGCCTGAAAGGCCGACAGAACCACTCTTCGCGTGAAGCCGTTGGTCATCGTGTAGGTCAGATCCGCGCGCTTAAACTCAAAATTGTCTACCCGCACGGCCTCCTTTCGAACCCTGCTCATGCCGATCCGTTTCATTTCCCCATACAGATAGTCCGCTGCGGCAAACTCCGCCGCAGAGCCGGAGGTTCGATAGCCCAGCTCCGGATTGCTCTGAAACCCGATCAGCTTGTCCATTACGCTCAGTGAATAGCTCATGTCCAGATATTGTGTAAATTTCGGCAGCATATCTACTCCTTTCTGCTACATCAAAACACTGTCAGCGGTTGCGTCCAAAGCGCGTCAGCGGTCATGGCAAAGCCTCGTAAACGACCTTTCCGTCCATCATTGTCATCAGCACCTGCGCAGTCGGTATGTCCTCCGCGGAAACCGCGAACAGATTGCGGTCCAGTACCACGATATCGGCCAGCATGCCTTCCTTCAGCGTGCCCAGTTCATGCTCCCTGTGGGAAGCATAGGCTCCGCCAAAGGTATAGGCTCTCAGTGTTTCCGCCAGCGTGACCGCCTCCTCCGGATTGACGCCGGTCGGCTTTCCGTCGTAGCCGCGACGGGTCACCGCATAATAGATCGTCTCAAAGGGATTGTAGTCCACGACCGGAAAATCCGTTCCAAAGGCCATGATCGCTCCGGCGTCGATCAGCGAGCGGAACGGCCATTCCCACCGGCATCGCTCCTTCCCCATTCGCACGATCTTCTCATTGTCCTCGAGCGGAAGATGGCGCGGCTGCATGGACGGAACCACGCCGAGCTGCCGGAATCGGGGGATGTCATCGGGGTGAATATTTTCAATATGCTCAATCGTATTGCGCAGATTCGAAAGATCGTGATGCCTGCCCGAATTTTCAAAACAGTCGAGCGCGAGCCGTACCGCACCGTCCGCAATGCAGTGCAGACGCACCCCGATTCCGTTGGCATTGGCCATGCGGATACTGTCCATAAAGAATGCCCTCTCATCCGTCAGCAAGCCCCGACAATCCGGCCGGTCGGTATACGGCTCCAGGGTGTAGCCCGTATGCGTCGAGGTTACTCCGTCCAGCACGCCCTTGACGCCGGTCACGCACAGCTTGTCGGAATGGAAGCGCTCCCTCAGCTCCCGGAATTCTTTCTGATCCGGGTCCCGTCTCAGCGCCGGATTCAGATTGATGCGCACGATCAGATCGCCGCTTTGTTCGATTCGTTCCATCGCATCGTAATTTACGCCCTGCAGAATTCCGGACATGTCGCAGAAGGTCGTAATGCCCCTGCGCGCGAGCCCCTGAAGCAGCTCCCGCTCTACCTCCTCGTCGATGTCCGGCCCCGGCTGAAATACCTTTTCCGCGCCAAAGCGAAACCAGGCCTCTTCTCTCAGGATGCCGCTGGGCTCTCCATTTTCCAGCTTTACCACATTCGTCCCGTACAGCGGATCATTGGGATCAAAGCCCCTGTCCCGGCGCAGCTCCTCCAACGCCTTACTGTTCACCCATCCCGTATGTGCATCCGCCGCGCCGAGGTACACCGGCCGATCGGAAATCACCCGATCCAGAGAGGCCTTCGTGGGCAAGGGCGCATTATTCCAGTTTGCCAGAAACCACCCCTGCCCGACAATACAGTCCAGCTCCGGATGCGCCTGCGCAAATTTCCGCACCATTTCGACACATTCCTCTTCCGAGGACGATTCGGCGATGTCCCGAAGAAAGTACCGGCTGGCATTGAGCGCGCCCATTGCAAAATGACCGTGGGCATCACAAAAGCCGGGCATAATCATCGACTTCCCGACATCGCGAACGATCGTTTCACTGTCGATCCATGCTTCGATCTCTCTGCGCGGCCCTACCGCCGCGATTCGATTTCCCGAAACCGCGACGCCTCCTGCAAAGGGCTGATCTCCCTCCCCGGAATATACGCATTCGGAAAACAACACAAAATCCGTTTTCGCCACCATCTCCTCCTTTCCATTTCATCCTACAGGGGCATTCCATTCATACTGCAAAAGCGGCTCGGCGCCTATTGGAAGAACCGTCCGAATCTCATTACAAAAGCAGCCCCGCGGCCAGATATGCGACAATGGAGACGACGTAGCAGATCACCGCATACGGCAGCATGGCCTGCATCTGGTACTGAGATTTGATTTCACAGGAAGCCGACGTCAGGAGCGTGGCGTCGCTCGCCACATAAATCGTAGAGCTCGCCGCGGCAACGCTGACGATCACGGAGGATGCCAGAATCGGATTTACCCCGATATCGACGGCTACCGGTATTACAATCGGCATGAAAATCATACTCATATCCCACGCGCCGCCGACAAAAAATACGTAAATGCCCATAAACGCAAACACAATCGCGGGGAACGCAAAGGCAGAGCTTCGAAGAAGCGGCGTGAGAACGGAAACGACAAAATCCGTCATCCCGGTCGCTTTGTTGATCTCCACCATCGTCAGGGAAACCGCAATAATACAGCACACCGGAACCATGCTGTTTACCCCCTGGAAGGAAGCGTCAAAAACAGCGCTCAGGCTCAGGGTCCTTCGTCCGACGATAATGAGTCCCGTAACCATAATCGCGCCGATACAGCCCACCATGCAGTTTCCGGTCAAAATCGTCAGGGTGATGATGGCCGCCATCGGCAGGATAAACCAGATCGGATTTCCGGAGATCTCCTGTTCCTCTGCGCCGCCGTTCGCCGTAATCTCCACGCCCTCATTATGTCGTTCTGCCGTACAGACCACACCGGTTTCCTGCGCCAGCTTGGCGTCTTTTTTCGTCAGACCGATCAATGGAAATACGCCCAAAGCAAGTAAAAGCAGCAGCACGAGCAGCGCGATCGGATAGAACAGAAGCGGAATGGCCGAAATATAGGCGGATAAGCCCTGTCCGGAGGAGGCTACGCCCAAATCCTCAAAATATCCGCTGTAAAAAACGCCCCACGTCGAAATCGGAACCATGACGCACACCGTAGCAGCGGATCCGTTCACCATGACCCCCAACAGCGTGCGGGAAATTTTATGCTTGTCACAGATTTTTTTCATCGCCGCACCGAGCGCCATATTGTGCAGATAGTCGTCTACAAACAGAAGCCATCCGATAATATAGGTTAAAAGTAACGCTTTGCGGCGAGTATTGGCAAATCGGCTCATCCAGTTGGCAAACTCCACCGCAGCGCCGGACTTGTCCAGCAGATTGATCAGGATGCCGAAGAGCGCCAACAGGAGGAACAGATATCCAAGTGTCCCCGCCATAAAAGCTTCCTGTACCTTTCCGAGCCAGGTACTTACAAAGCCCGTCGGAGAGAGTAAAATCGCACCCACAAGAGATGCGCAGGTTAAGGAAAGCAGCATTCTCTTAGTTGTAAAGATCATTACGAACAAAATCGCAATGGGAAGTAAAGATAGCGCGCCAAGCTGCATCGGTTGTCCTCCTTTTCTCTTTCATCGTTGCGCCGCTTCAATGCTGCGCCGCAAAGTGCTCAAATAATAAAGCCGCTCATGTTATGACTTTCGGACGCGAATAGCGCAAACCTCCTTCCCTTCTGCGATCGTCCCCTCCAGATCAAACTGATATCCGTCAAACCGGGATACGATTCCGCGATCTCCATCCATCGCCATGTCGCACAGCAGCGGCAGCTCCTGATCCGTCGCCCCCACTTTTTGCCAGGCTGCGACCAGCGGACAGTAGTGAAAGTCGATCGACAGACGATCCTCTGTCTCCTCAACCATTTCCATTTCGAAAATCCGGTGATAGGTATCGTCCGCAAATACCTTGGAAAATTCACGAAGATCCTTCGGGTCACTGCAGGCCTCGAGCTTCTGCGCTCCATGAAAGCACCCGCAGCGAAAAACAGCGGCACGCCCGATCTCCTCGATATCCATACCGCGCTTTCGAATTTCATCTAACATCAGGTAAAACCAGGTCGCCCGATGTTCAATGGCACTGCGCAGCAGTCCGATCCTGTCTTCTCGAATATCCGATGTCTTTTTCATCAAAGCCTTCTCCCCTCTCCACACTTCCCACGTCAAATTATGTACTGTTGATGCTGCATTTCTGATACGCGGCTCGCCTCGCGATTAAAGAAAACGTTTCCTTCTTTTTGGAACGTTTCTTTTCGAGGTCTTTCCAGCAGTCCTCCTTCCCTTTCTGATATTATCACCGCAGAGCATTCTCGTCAATAAAATATATATATTAATTTTTTTCTACAAATTGATTGAGATTTCCCCGATTTTTCACCCCATTCACGCATTATTTTTTCGATTTTATTCAATCCGTCATAATGAAATTATTTTGTGATATTACCAATAACGTGAGCGACCGTCTGACGGTTCTGTCGAATGATTCCGTCTGAGCGAATTGATTTTATGCCCTCCCGATGGTATTATTCTTTGATGAACATATTCTATCGAAATCTGAAAGGATCAATGCAATGGACCCCGTATCCTTAAAAGAAAAAGCCTTTTCTCACGTCCTGTCCGGCATCATCCAAGGCGAATATACGACAAGCGGTATTATTACGGAAAAAGAGCTCTGCGAAAAACTGAATATGAGCAAATCGCCTGTCCGCGAGGCTCTGGTAGAGCTTTGCAGCCAAAACATCCTTCGAAGCATTCCGCGGCACGGCTATGCGGTCGTTCAATACACGGAGACAGATATTGCCAATATCATCCAATTTCGTATTCTTCTGGAGTGCGGCGTGCTCGAACAGTGCTTTGACCGGATCACGGCTACTCAGGTCTGCGTCCTCTCCAACATCGTCGAGCTTGAATTCTCCACGCTGCATGACATGCAGATGATCGACTATTGGCGCGATACGATGAACTTTCACCTCACGCTGGTCTCCTTTTCGAACAACGAATTCATTTACAATCAGCTTCGTTCGGCGTTGAGCACGATTCTAAGAGCCTATCTCCAGTTATACTGGCAGGATTCTTCCATCGCGAAGCCCAGCGAGCTGCACCGTCAGATCGTTCAGGCCATACGCGCAGGAGATAAAGCGCTCGCGGTTTCCCTGCTGAAGCAGGATATTCAGATTGTGGCCTCCTGGTATTCTTCTCAGGTTCGTTCGAAGGCGGCGGAAAAGAAAAAAAAATAGCCTGCCGCAACGCGCGACAAGCTCATTTTCCCGCACAGCAGAAAATGTATCCCACACATCAGAAAATTTTCTCATGCATTTTCCTACATATCGGAAAACTTCCCCCACACATCACAAAAGCGGCTCCGCATCCCTGCGGAGCCGCTTTCTTATCGTACTGCTTACTCAATCACCTTCGACACCACGCCCGAAGCAACCGTGCGTCCGCCCTCGCGTACCGCGAAGCGGAGTCCTTCTTCGATCGCGATCTTCGAAATCAGGT